>DASTKF010000153.1:0-7655 GCA_035716065.1 Gaiella sp. | reverse complement strand
TGATCCAGCTGGCTCGCGGCCGGCGGCCGGACACAGGGGGTCTGGCGCCGCAGGTGCCTGACCCCGGTGACGTGTCGCGAAATCACACGCGTTAGGAAGCTTCGCAGCGGTCACTGGGGACAGGCACCTTGGCGGTGCCAGTCCCCAAACCCTCAGAGGCCGTCCTCCTCCTCGACCCGAACCGAGAACGGCAGCCGCCAGTCGTCGTCCGCCTCGCCGTCGATCGTGAGGCGCCACTCGTAGCGCCCCGGCTCGAGTGGCAGCGGGCCGGAGTTGACCGCGACCGGGAAGTCCAGCGGCGTCCCGGGCTTGAGCCCTGCCGGACGCCCGACCTCGAATGGCACGTCGTCGAAGAACACGAGCGGCTCCGAGCCGTCCTCCGTGTCCATCTCGACCTGGATGCCGTCCGCGTCGAGGAGCTCGAGGCGCATGACGTGGCGCTGGTTCGCCTGATCCCACGGCACCCTGATCAGGATCGCGATCCCGAACGGGGCCGGATCGGGCCCGGTGAGCGACCAACCGCCGCCGACGACGGTCAGCTTGCCGTCCGACACTTGCGCGAAGTCGGCGAGGAGCATGGTCACGCGCACCTCGCGAGTCTCGCACACGCGCGTGCACTCGCCTCCGGTGTCCGGAGCGGATCAGGCCTACGCCGCGATCCGCTCCGTCTCGGCTGCGGCGACGAGCTGGTCGACGACGCCCGCCAGCCCCGCCCGCAACGCGATGTCGGGCTCCAGGAGAGCCCGCTCGGCCTTGGCGACGGGGAACTCGGCGTCGAGCACCCGGGCACCCATCACGCCGAGCACCTTCTTCAGCTCGCGCTGCGCCCACACGGCGCCGAACGCACTCGTGCTCGCACCGATCACCGCGACCGGCTTCGCGCGGATCGGCGACTCGTCGATCGGGCGCGAGACCCAGTCGAACGCGTTCTTCAGGGCGCCCGGGATCGAGCCGTTGTACTCCGGCGTCGCGACGAGGATCCCGTCAGCCTCGGCGATTGCCGCCTTGAGAGCGTCGACCGCGTCGGGGGCGAGGTCCTCGAGATCCTGGTCGAAGGCCGGGATCTCGGCCAGACCGTCGAAAACGACGAGCTCGATGCCCGCGGGCAGCTCCTCCGCGGCGACGCGGAGGAGCTGCATGTTGTGGGAGCCGGCGCGAAAGCTGCCGGCGATGCCGAGGATCGTCACCCTACGACTCGCTTCCGGGCTGCACGAAGAAGAGGGTCGCCTTCAGATCGACCTCGTCACCGAGCATCGAGCCGCCCTCGGGGAGCGGCGCGTTCCAGGTGAGGCCGACCGCGTTCTTGTCGACCGAGCCCTCCAGCGAGAGCCCGAGCTTGCTGTTGCCCCACGGATCGGCGACGGGGCCGGTGATCGTCCCTGTGAGGGTGATCGGAGCGCGATTGCCCTTGATCTCGAGCGTGCCGTCGACCGTCACGTCGTTGCCGTCGCGCGTGATCGTTCCGGCCTCGAAGGAGAGCTCGGGGTACGTTGCCGCCTCGAAGAAGTCCGGCGATGCGAGGTGCTCCGCCAGCTGCTCCGAGTCGACGTCGATGCTCGACACCTGCGCCGTGCCCCGGAGGCCCGTGCCGTCGAGGCTCGCCTCGAAGGAGCGGAACGCGCCCGAGAACGGGGCGACGCCCATGTAGACGACGGTGAAGCCGACGGAGGAATGGGTCGGGTCGAACGCCCAGGTCCCGCTCGGAATCACCGTTGCGTCGATCGTGCTGCTCATGTCTCTTCCTCCCTGTCGATGGCGCATTACTTGCGCTAAGAATAGTTGTTACAGCAAGTAACGTACGTCGATCAGGTCGTATTCCCGGTTTCGGTCAAGGCCCGGAGCGCCGGCGCGATCCGCTCGCGATCCTCGGGCGGAAGCGGGAACATCGGAGAGACAACGAGCATCTTCGCGCCCTCGGCGTGGGTCGACGCGAGGGCGATCGCCTCGTCGAGCGTCGTCGCACGAAGCGTCAGGCGACGGTCGAAGCTGGGTGCGAGACGGGTCGCGGCGGGGCCGAAGAGGACGACGAGGCGCGCGACGCGGCGCGCCTGCGCACACGCCTCCTCGAGCAGCTTCCGCTCCTCACGGGAAGCGTGCACGGGCAGTCCCGCGGCCTCGAGCTCGCCACCGGCGACGAGCACGACGGAGGCGTCGGGGAACTCGTGGAGTGCGGAGGCCGTCTTCGAGGGAGTTGCAGCCATCCCGTCGTCGATCAGCTCCGTGTCGCCGAGCCGCCCGACTCGCGCGGCGCGGTAGGGAGGCGGCTCCGGTGCGCGGAGCGTCTCGGGCAGCGCCCCCGCGGCGAGCGCTGTCGCCGCGGCGGCGAGCAGCGCCTGGAGGCGCGGGGCATCGAGAGTCGGCGGGAGCGCGAACGACCGCTCGCCCGATGCGTCGCGCAGCATCATCTCGGGGCCGCGGACGAACGCGCCGGCCTCGACCTCGCGGGTCGCTGAGAACCCGAAGTGGCGGCCGGGGGAGAGGCTCGCCATCGCCGCTGCGGCGTCGTCGTCCTCGTTCGCGACCACGATGTCGCTCGGCCGCTGGTGCCGGACGATCGCTTCCTTGGCCGCGCGATAGCGCTCGAGCGAGCCGTGCAGCTCGAGGTGGTCCGGCCAGAAGCACGTGATCACCGCGATGGTCGGGCTGTGGGTCGTGAAGCAGAGGTGGGAGCTCGTCAGCTCCATGAGCACGACGCCGTCCGTGGGCGGCGGGAGGAGCTCGGCCGTGGGCCACAGGTTTCCCGCGCGCGCTGTCGTTCCCGTGTGGACGGTCGACCCGGCAGTCCGCAGGAGATAGGTGAGGAATGCGGCGGTCGTCGTCTTTCCGGCGGTCCCGGTCACGCCGATCGTCGGCACCGGCGACCGTTCGAGCACGCGGTCGCCGAGGCACCGTACGACGCAGCCGCTCTCGCGGAGGAGGGCGACACGCGGTGCGACCTCAGGCGTCCAGACGTCGAGGAACGCCTCGTCGTGATGCCCAGGCTCGGTGTCGAGGCTCGTGCGCGCTCGGACGACGACGCGGGAAGCGCGAAGCTCGAGTGCCTGCTGCGACGCGTCCCCCGGCCCGGCGAGTGTCACGCGATGCCCTTCGCGCGCGAGCGTCCGGGCGAGCACGACGGCGTCGCGGTCGAACCCCTCGACGAGGATCCGCTTCATGATCGAGCCGGCCGGGGCGACGCCGCAGGTCCGCCCCGGCCGACAGGTGCCGATTCTGCACCTTTGCTGGTCGACCGGTCAACGGCCGACCCGCTTTGACTGACGCCGGTCAGCGCGTCTGTGGGAATCCGAGGTCGACCTTGCTCGTCGCCGGATCGGGCCACCGCGAGGTCACCACCTTGCCCCTCGTGTAGAAGTGGATCGACTCGGGCCCGTAGGCGTGCGAGTCGCCGAACAGGGACGCCTTCCAGCCGCCGAACGAGTAGTAGGCGACAGGCACCGGGATCGGCACGTTGATGCCGACCATCCCGGCGGTGACGTCGAACTGGAACTGGCGCGCGACGCCGCCGTCGCGCGTGAACAGCGCCACGCCGTTGCCGTACGGGTTGTCGTTGACGAGCCCCAGTGCCTCGTCGTAGGTCTCCGTTCGCACGACGGACAGCACCGGACCGAAGATCTCGTCCCGGTAGGCGTCCATCTCCGTGGTCACGTTGTCCAAAAGCGAGACGCCCAGGAAGAAGCCGTCTCCGTCCGGCGCGCTCTCGCGTCCGTCGGCGACGAGAGTCGCGCCCTGCTCCGACCCGGACTCGATGTACGACGCGACCTTGTCGCGGTGCTCGCGGGTGACGAGCGGCCCCATCTCGGAGTCGGCCTCGAGGCCGTTCCCGACCTTCACCTTCGGCAGCCGCTCCTTGATCGCGGCGACGAGCGGATCGGCGACGTCGCCGACCGCGACGAGCACCGAGACCGCCATGCAGCGCTCGCCGGCCGAGCCGTACCCCGCCGAGACTGCGGCGTCGGCCGCCATGTCGACGTCGGCGTCGGGCAGCACGATCATGTGGTTCTTCGCGCCGCCGAGCGCCTGGACGCGCTTCCCGTGCTTTGTCCCGGTCTCGTAGATGTACCTCGCGATCGGGGTCGAGCCGACGAACGAGACGGCGGCGACGCCCGGATGCTCGAGGAGCGCGTCCACCGCGACCTTGTCCCCGTGGACGACGTTGAAGACGCCGTCGGGCAGGCCCGCTTCCTTCAGCAGCTCGGCTGTCAGGAGCGAGGCCGAGGGATCCTTCTCCGAAGGCTTCAGGACGAAGCAGTTGCCGGAGGCGATGGCGGGGGCCCACATCCACATGGGCACCATCGCGGGGAAGTTGAACGGCGTGATCCCGGCGACGACGCCCAGCGGCTGGCGGATCGAGTAGACGTCGATTCCCGTCGAGGCCTGCTCGGAGAACTCGCCCTTGATCAGCGTCGGGATCCCGCAGGCGAACTCGATCACCTCGAGCCCGCGCGCGACCTCGCCCATCGCGTCGGAGAGCACCTTGCCGTGCTCGGCGGTGAGGAGCTTTGCCAGGTCCTCACGGTGCGCGTGGAAGAGCTCGCGGATCCGGAAGAAGAGCTCGGCGCGCTTCGCGAGCGACATCGTCCGCCACGACTGCCATGCCTCGGCGGCGTTCTGCACGGCGGCGTCGATCTCCTCGACCGACGCGAGGTCGACCGCCCCGGACTGGACGCCCAGGGCCGGGTTGTAGACAGGCCCGCTGCGTCCCGACGCCCCGTCGACCCGCTTCCCGCCGATCCAGTGGGGGATCCTCGTGATCGCTCCGCCGGGCTCGACGGCCGGCGCCTCTGCAAGCTCCGTCATGGCTGACTCCTCTCGAAAGCGTGTCCTCGGAGGGTATCGCGGGGCACTCCCGCGGCGCGGGCAGCGGCAGCGGGTCGGTGCGCGCGAAACGGTGTCAGACACCGATCTCTGTCAAGGGAAGAGCGTGCCGAATCCGCGCCAGTCGCTCCCCAGGGCCCGATCCGGCATGGGTACTGCTCCCCGGCGATCAAAGGCGCTCTCGCGCGGCCGGGCGGCGGGCCGAGTCGAGCTCACCGCCGACGTGCGGTGTCTGACACTGGCTTGCCTCCTGGCAGCAGGCGTCAGCGTGGCGGCACCGTCGGGCCCGGCACCGGAGGAGACCGGAATCGCTAGAAGTCGACGCTGCTCGTGTCGCAGTCGCCGGGCTTGCCGGAGTCGAACCCGGTCCGGAACCACTGCGTGCGGAGCGCGGACGACCCGTGGGTCCACTGCTCGCGACTTCGCGCGCCGAGCCGGTCGTCGCCGACCGCGGCCGCCGCCTTGAGCCCTTCCTCGACGTCGCCGGGATCGAGCAGGCCCCGGTCGTACGTCGACTTTCCCCACACGCCGGCGAAGCAGTCGGCCTGGAGCTCGAGCTGCACCGAGTACTTGTTGGCGTTCGAGGGGTCTTCCTGCTGCTTCCGGCGGATCTGCTCCTCGATGCCGAGCTCGGACTGGATGTGGTGCCCGATCTCGTGTGCGATCACGTACGCAGCGGCGAAGTCTCCCGGCGCGCCAAAGCGCCGCGACAGCTCCTGGAAGAACGAAAGATCGAGGTACACCTTGTGATCGGCCGGGCAGTAGAACGGCCCGGTGGACCCCGATGCGGGCCCGCAGCCGCTCATCGTGCCCGACGTGAAGATCACGACCGGCGCGCGGGTGTACTGCTTGCCCGACTGCTGGAAGACCTGCGTCCACATGTTCTGCGCGTCGCTCGACACGAACTTCGCGAACTCGAGCGCGTCGCCCTTCGTCGTTGCCGACCCGCCGGTGCTCTGGTCTCCCGGAGCGGCGCCCGACGACGGCGGGGGAACGGTCTCGTCGATCCCGCCGGGCGACAACGGCCCGCCGCCGTCTCCGCCGCCGAGGATGTTCCCGCCGAAGAGCAGCGCCAGCACGACGACGATGACCAGGCCGAGCCCGCCGCCTCCGACCCCCATCGGGATCGGGAGGCCTCCGCCACCGAGTCCACCGGACGACTGCCCGCGGCGGTCCTCGATGTCCCCCTGGCCCGGAACCTTCTTCCAGCGCACGCGGGGAGCCTACCCCGGTGGCGCCTGTGGTAAGCGCTACGCGAGCCCGGACTCGGCCAGAGGCCGACGCGCCCACGCGAGCGTCGTCGCGTACCAGCCCTCGAGGGGCTGCAGCGTGACGCCGCCGCTGGAGGAGTGGACGAACCAGCCGTTGCCGACGTAGATCCCCATGTGCCCGATCTCCGACGGCTTTGACGCCGGCCCGCGCGAGCCGAAGAAGATCACGTCGCCGGGCTCGATCGCCGCACGGTCGATGCGCTCGGCCCTCGGCACCTCCCCGCTCATGGCGTAGGTCGTCCGCCCGCGAAACACCGCGGCGAGAGCGGGCGCGTCGGGATACGGCTCGAGCTTGTACACGCGCCAGACGAAGCCCGAGCAGTCGAATCCGCCGGGGACCGTGATCGTGTTGCCGGGGGCGGTCGCGCTCCAGAGCTTCTGCGTCTGCTCGGACATCCCCGCGAAGACGTACGGGTAGCCGACGAAGCGCAGCGCGCGGCTCAACACGTCGCGCTGAAGCTCCGTGAGCGTCGGCACCGAGAAGCGGCTGACGAGGTCCTGGATCGCCGCGATGCGACCTGCATCGAGCAGGCGGAACTTCGCGAGCGAGTACGCCGCCTCGGCGCGCGAGGCCGGCTGCTTCGGCGAGCGCTCGAGCTCCTCGCTTCCCTGCGGGTGGTTCACGCGCAACCCGAGCAGGCGGGCGATCGTCTCCGTGCCGAGCATGTCCCTCGGCTCGAGTCCCGCGTCCCGCGCCGCAAGCCGGATCGTCCGTGCCGCCGGAAGCAGGCCGGCGGCCGCGACGAGCTGCGCGTCGAGCTCCCGCATCGTCACGACGCGCGTCGGGTCGGTGGGCGCCTGGTGCGGCTTCCCGACCGCGAGGATCGCCGCGTGCAGCTCCTCGCGCGTCAGCGAGTCGTCGGGCCGGAACGCGACGACGCTCGGGCCCATCACGCCGGCGAGGACGACCGAGGCGATCTGCGGCGCCGCCCAGCTCGGCGACGAAGATTGCGTTGCAGGCGCCGCTGCAACCGCCGGCGCGGGGTCGGCTGCGCCGGCTGTCGCCGGAACCGTCAGCGCGGCGAGCGAGCCCGCGAGCGCGCACAGCAGCCGTCTACCACCACCCATACCTACCCCTATCGGACGGCGATTCGGAGGCCTTGATCGCGGTCCTGCGGATGCCAACGGAATCCGAACATTCCCGCGAACGCTCGCTCGGGTAGAACCAGGGCCGTGGCGCGGGAGACGATCCGCGACTGGGTGCGCTCGGTGGAGCGGGCCGAGCCGGCCGAGCAATGGACGATGCTCTGCTTCTTCGCGGGACGGCAGGTCACGATCGGCGAGGACGAGCTGAACGCGGCCGTCCGCCGGGCGGAGCTTCTCCTCGCCGCGGGTGGCGACCCGAGGCGGCGGCTCGACCCGTTCGGCCGAGCAGCCACCGCCCTCGCCGACGACCTCGACGCGTCCGACCGCCGAAGGGCGCTCCTCTCCGGCCTCGAGGCGCTCCAGCCGGAGGTCGAGGGTCTCCGCGGCGCTGGCGAGTCACTCGCCCTCCTCCTCACCGACCACGACCTCGCGTGGAAGGCGTACGCCACGTCGCTCCTCGCCGAGGCGCTCGCCGAGGAGTGA
>DASTKF010000152.1:0-3060 GCA_035716065.1 Gaiella sp. | reverse complement strand
GCGCCGGTCGAGGAGCTCGACCCGCTCGCCGGGATAGCCGCGGGCGTGCTCCGCACGATCGACGAGCGCACCGCCTGGCGCGGCGACGACGCGGTGACCGTCGAGCAGGCGCTGCACGCGGCGACCGTTGCCCCCGCCTGGATCGCCGGCGACGAGCGCCGACGCGGAAAGCTGCTGCCCGGGTACCTCGCCGACCTCGTCGTCCTCGACCGCGACCCGGTCACCATCCCTCCGGACGAGCTGCCGGACGTGCAGGTCGTCGCGACGATGGTCGGCGGCCGCTGGGTCCACAACCCGCCGCCGTGGGATTGAGCCGGCGAAGCGCCGGGTAGGGTTCCCGCGTGCGCACCGCCTCCGCCCTGGTCGCCGCGCTGGTCGCGTGCGCGCTCCTCGCCGGCGCTGCCGCGGGAGCAGGCTCGGCGCGTCCGCGGGTGACGCTGTTCGGCGACTCGGTGGCGGCCGCGATCGCTTACCAGTCGACCGCCCGGAAGACCCTTGCCCGCGGCCTCGATCTGCAGATCGACGCAAAGGTATGCCGGCGGCTCGCCGAGACGGGCTGCCCGTACAAGGGCGATCGGCCGCAGAGCGTCCTCTCGCTCGTGACGCAGCCGGCGAAGCCGCTCGGCACTGTCGTCGTGATCGACGTCGGCTACAACGACCCGCCCGCCGAGTACGGCGACGACGTCGACCGCGTCATGCAGGCACTCGTGCGCCAGGGCGTCACGACCGTGATCTGGGTCACGATGCAGGAGAAGCGCCCGCTCTACCGCGCGACGAACGCGGCCATTCGCGCTGCGGCGAAGCGATGGCCGCAGATCCAGGTTGCCGACTGGGACGACGCGAGCTCCACCAAGCCGAAGTGGTTCGTCGGCGACGGGCTCCACCTCTCGTCGGCGGGCGCAGTGGGTCTCGCGAAGTTCCTCCGCCCGCTCCTCCTCGCGTGGACCTGCACCGCGCAGTGCCAACGGCGGATCGCCCAGCCGTCGGACTGACGGCGCGGACATGGAAATCGCGCCCGCGGCCCGTACACTTCGTGACATGGCCGCATCCGCTGATACCGCGAGGACGATGCTGCCGGTGCATCAGGCCGGGCAGTGCTCGGTGGCCGCGACGGGCGAGATCGTCGGCTCGAAGTGGACGGTGCTGATCGTCCACGACCTCTCCGAGGGACCGCGCCGGTTCACAGCGCTCGAGCACGCGTGCGCGGGCATCAGCCCGAGGACGCTGGCCGAGCGCCTGCGCTGGCTCGAGGCGGAAGGCATCGTCGTCCGCCGCAGCTACGCCGAGTCGCCGCCCCGCGTCGAGTACGAGCTGACGGAGAAGGGCGACGCGCTGAAGCCGATCATCGACGAGATGCGCCGCTTCGGCCACGACTGGCTCGGCTGCGACGTGCACTCGGCCTAGGGGACTGGCGCCGCAGGTGCCTGTCCCCCTGTGACGCGTCCGCGAGCACCCTCGACGCCTGAGGCGGAGCGTCGCTGGGGTCAGGCACCTACGGCGCCGGACCCCGAACCCCACAGGCGCACCAGCTCGACGCACGTCGCCGCCGCGGCGGCCATGTCCTGGACGGACGCCCACTCGCGCACCGAGTGGTAGTGCTGCCCGCCGGTGAAGAGGTTCGGGGTCGGCAGGCCCTTCTCGGTCAGCCGCGCGCCGTCGGTGCCGCCGCGGATGATGCTGTGCACCGGCTCCACCCCGGCCCGCCGGATCGCTTCCTCGGCGGCCTCGATGATCTCGGGATGCCGGTCGAGCGCAGTGCGCATGTTCCGGTACTGCTCCTCGACAACGAGGTCGAAGGAGGCGCGCGGCTCGCGCCCGACCACCTCGGCGGCAATCCCGCGCACGAGCTCGACGTGCTCCTCGAGCTTTGCGTCGTCGTGGTCGCGCGCGATGAGCCAGAGAGTTGCGCGGGACGCGGTGCCGGTGAGTCGCTCGGCATGGACGAAGCCCTCGCGGTCCTCCGTCGTCTCCGGTGAGAGTCCCTCGCGCGGCAGCGCGGCGATCACGTCTGCCAGGAGCTTGAGTGCGTTCACGAGCCGCCCCTTCGCCGTGCCGGGATGCACGCCGACCCCGGTGACCGTGAGGACGAGCTGGTAGGCGGAGAACGTCTCCGTCTCGACCTCTCCCAGGCCGGACCCGTCGAACGTGTACGCGAAGTCGGCGCCGAAGGCGGCGAGGTCGAAGTGGTCCGTGCCGCGCCCGACCTCCTCATCGACGGTGAACGCGATCCGCGCCGTCGCGCGCGGGTCGCCCTCGGCGAGGAGCCTCTGCGCCGCCGTGACGATGATGGCGACGCCGGCCTTGTCGTCGGCGCCGAGCAGCGTGGTGCCGTCGCTCGTCACGAGGTCGTGGCCGCGCTTCTCCGCGAGGCCCGGCATGTCCTCCGGGTCGAGCACCTGCGCGGGGTCGCCCGGGAGCACGATGGGCTCTCCCGCCCAGGCGCGGTGGACGATCGGCTCGACCCCGGCGCCGGGCGCTGCGGGCGACGTGTCGACGTGCGCGATCAGCCCGACGGTCGGCGCCTCCTCGACGGTGCCGGGAACCGTGGCGAAGACGTATCCCGGCTCGGTCAGCTCGACGTCGTCGAGACCGATCGCTCGCAGCTCGTCGACGAGCAGGCGCGAGAGATCGAGCTGTCTCTCGGTCGACGGGTACGTCGTCGACGTCGGGTCGGACTGCGTGTCCACCGAGACGTAGCGCAGGAAGCGCTCGAGCACGTCCTCGGCGAGCTCCTCCGCGAGAGGGCTCGAATAACGCGTGTCAGCCAAGCTCGCCGAACCGGCGGAGCACCTCGACCGTCGTCTCGAGCCCTTCGCGCAGGGCGGCGGCCGGGATGTGCTCGTTCGGAGAGTGCATCTGGGCGGTCGGACGCGCGAAGCCGGTGACGATCGCAGGCACGCCGCGCGCGACGAGGGAGGCGACGACCGGGATCGAGCCGCCCGAGCGGACGAGCACGGGACGGACGCCGAGCACGTGCTCGAACGCGTCCTGCGCGAGGACGATCGCGGGCGCCTCGGGGTCGACGTAGCCGGGCTCGCCCGTCGACCAGAGCTCCACGTC
>DASTKF010000151.1:0-3725 GCA_035716065.1 Gaiella sp. | reverse complement strand
TTCGAGTACCACGCGGCCAAGAACGAGCAGGGACTTCTCGAGGCGCGGATCACGAAGCTCAAGGCGCGGATCTCGGGGGCCACGGTCGTCGACCACGACACGGACGACCACGTCGGCCCGGGCTCGATCGTCGAGATCGCGGACGAGCAGGGCGAGGTGATGGAGGTGACGATCTCGTCCGTCGGCGGCGGTGTGTCACCCGACTCGCCGCTCGGCTCGGCGCTGATGGGCAAGGCCGTGGGCGACGTCGTCTCGGTCGAGGCGCCCCGCGGCGCCTGGCAGGCGACCGTCCGCTCGATCAGGCGCGCATGAGCCCGGTAACCATGGTGTCGGACTTCAGTCCGACACCTGCGTGCTGCGGAACGATCGCGCGGGCGGAGGTGTCCGACTGAAGTCGGACACCGGGGACACCGGAACGTCCCTCGCCCGGCTCATGCGTCGCGAGGAGGAGCGCTTCGCGCGCGAGCACCCACGGTCGCGCGCGCTGGCAGAGCGAGCGAAGGAGCACCTCCTGGCCGGAGTGCCGATGCACTGGATGGCCAAGTGGCCCGGCGGGTTCCCGCTCTTCGTCGCCGACGCGCGCGGGAGCCGCTTCACCGACGTCGACGGCCACGAGTACGTCGACTTCTGCCTCGGCGACACGGGTGCGATGAGCGGCCACGCGCCGGAGGCGACGCTGCGCGCAATTGCCGAGCAGGCGGCGCGCGGGATCACGACGATGCTCCCGACGGAGGACGCGCTCGCGGTGTCGGAGGAGCTGACCCGGCGCTTCGGCGTGACGCGCTGGCAGTTCGCCCTCACCGCGACCGACGCGAACCGGTTCTCGATCCGCCTCGCGCGGCACGTCACCGGCCGGCCCAAGGTCCTCGTCTTCAACTGGTGCTACCACGGCAGCGTCGACGAGACGTTCGCGACGCTCGAAGGGGCCGAGGTCGTCCCGCGGCGTGGGAACCTCGGCCCGCCAGTGCCGCCCTCCGAGACGACGAAGGTCGTCGAGTGGAACGACCTCGACGGGCTGGAGGCTGCGCTCGCGCCCGGGGACGTCGCGCTCGTCCTCACCGAGCCGGCGCTGACGAACGTCGGGATCGTGCACCCCGACCCCGGTTTCCACGACGCCCTCCGCGGCCTGACCCGCGACACCGGCACGCTGCTCGCGATCGACGAGACGCACACGATCTGCTGCGGCCCGGGCGGGTTCATCAGGACCCACGGTCTGGAGCCGGACGTGGTCACGATCGGCAAGCCGATCGCAGGGGGGATCCCCGCGGCGGCGTACGGGTTCACCGACGAGCTGGCCGACCGGATAGCCGCCTCGATCGAGCTCGAGGACGTCGACGTCGGTGGGGTCGGCGGCACGCTTGCCGCCAACGCGCTCTCGCTCGCAGCGATGCGCGCCACGCTCGACGAGGTGCTGACCGACGAGGCGTTCGGGCGGATGATCCCGCTCGCCGAGCGCTGGACGACCGGGGTCGAGGAGGCGATCGCCGAGACAGGGCTGCCGTGGCACGTGACGCGGCTCGGCTGCCGCGCCGAGTACCTCTTCGGGCCTGACCGGCCGCGGGACGGCACCGAGGCGCACGCCGCCGGCGACTTCGGGCTCGAGCGCTACATGCATCTCCACGCCCTGAACCGCGGCGTGCTGCTGACGCCGTTCCACAACATGGCCCTGATGTCCCCAACGACGACCGAGGCGGACGTCGACCGGCACACGGGGGTGTTCGCCGACGCGGCGCGCGAGCTCGCCGGCTGAGGAAAAACTCGCAAATTGCGACAATCCGTCGTCGTGCCGCTTGCGCCGGCGTCATGACGTGCCTAGATTCTCGTCATCTGAGCCGGCGGGCCTTCGGGTTTGCCGGCTCAGTGTTTTTCTGCGGTCAGGTCGTCAGCACGGGCGTCTTCTCGTTTGCCGGCACCACGACCCAGCCGTCGAACGTCTTGAGGGAGTACGGCGCGTTGAGCGGCACGGTGGTCTCACCGGCGGCGACTGCGAAGGAGCCACACGGCTCGGCGAGCTTTCCCTCGCGCGTGAGCCAGAGCTCGTAGCGGCCTTCGGGGAGCCCGCTGACCCTGAGCTCCATCGGCCAGTTGCCGGCGGCGTCCTTCTCGAACAGATCGAGATCGCCGGTCGCCTGGTTCGCGCCGGACATGGCGACGGTGCGCACAGGCTCGCTCCCGCCGGCCCCGCCTGCCAGGTAGCCCACCCCGAAGAGCGCGCAGGCGGCGACCACCGCTGCGGCGAGCGCGGTGTAGCGGTAGCGTCGCGGGAACGGGATCACCCGCGCGGCCGGTGGTTCCGGGGCGCGCTGGAGGGCGGGCGGCAGCTCCGGCGGCGGGCCGGCCTGACCGAGTAGCGCGTGGACCCGCTCGAGGCGCGTGCGCTCGCCGGGCTCGAGATCGTTGCCGACCAGGTCGTCGAGCTCCGTCATCCCAGCTCATCCTCCAGCTCGCCTGCGAGACGACCCAGCGCCGCACGCGTTCGCGTCTTGACGGTACCGAGGGGCAGCCCGAGGTACTCGGCGATCTCGCTCTGTGACATGCCGCTCCAGTAGGCCAGCTCGACGAGCGAGCGCTCGTGCTCGGGCAGCGTCTCGATCGCTCGGTGGACGCGCCACGACACCCACTCGGCCTCCACCGCCTCGAGCGGCCCGGGATCGCCCGCAGCCACGTCGGGCGCGTCGGCAACCGTCGGTTCGGGTCTGCGGCGCAGCCCGTCCACGATCGCGTTGCGCGCCACCGTGTAGAGCCACGACGCAGGCCGGCCGCGAGCGGGGTCGTACCGCGACGCCGACCGCCAGATGCTCGCGAACGTGTCCTGCGTCGCGTCCTCGGCGCGGCCGCGGTCGCCCATCCGCCGCAGCGCGATGCCGAGCACCGAGCGCGCGTAACGGCGGTAGAGCTCCTCGAACGCAGGGCGGTCGCCACCGGCGATGAGCCCGAGGAGCTCGACGTCGGTGCGGGCGTCGGGTGACATCGCGAGGATGCTCGCCCTTCGGGGGGCGAAGGGCAAGTCGGTCCGGTAGGCAACGGCCGCGTCCATCGAAGGGAATACGGCCGCGACGCCTCGGCGGATTGGGGCACGGCCGCCGGCCGCACCCCGATCCGCCAGGGCGGCGTCAGCTCGAACGGGCCGCCTCGAGCTTCGCGCCGACGGCCTTCCAGTCGACGACGTTCCACCACGCCGCGAGGTAGTCGGGCCGGCGATTCTGGTAGTTCAGGTAGTAGGCGTGCTCCCAGACGTCGACGCCGAGAATCGGCGTCTTGCCCTCCATGACCGGCGAGTCCTGATTGGGTGTCGACAGCACCGCAAGGCCCGTCCCGTCCCACACGAGCCAGCTCCAGCCCGAGCCGAAGCGCTTCACACCGGCGTCCGTCACCTGCGCCTTCAGGTCGTCGAGCGAGCCGAACGTGTCCGTGATCGCTGCGGCAAGGTCGCCCGACGGCTCGCCGCCGCCGTCCGGCCCCATGATCTCCCAGAACAGGGTGTGGTTCGCGTGCCCGCCGCCGTTGTTGCGGACGGCCGCTCGCTTGTCCTCGGGGAGGATCTCGAGGCTGGAGAGCACCGAGTCGATGGGCCGGTCCATCCACTCCGTGCCCTCGAGCGCAGCGTTCAGGTTCGTGACGTACGCGGCATGGTGCTTGTCGTGGTGGATCTCCATGGTGCGCGCATCGATGTGCGGCTCGAGCGCGTCGAACGCATAGCCGAGGTCGGGGACGGAGTACGCCAT
>DASTKF010000150.1:0-5099 GCA_035716065.1 Gaiella sp. | reverse complement strand
CGTCCGCGTCACCTACGTCGGCGAGCTCGGCTGGGAGCTCTACTGCCCGACCGAGTTCGGCGCGCGGCTCTGGGACGAGCTCTGGGCCGCCGGACGGGATCACGGCCTCGTCGCCGGCGGCTACAAGGCGATCGACTCGCTGCGGCTCGAGAAGGGCTACCGCGTCTGGGGCGCCGACATCTCGCCGGAGGACACGCCGTACGAAGCCGGGCTCGGCTTTGCGGTGAAGCTCGACAAGGGCGACTTCGTCGGCCGCGACGCGCTCGTCTCGCGGGCCGAGCCGGCCCGGCGGCTGCGCTGTCTGACCCTCGCCGACCCACACGCCGTGGCGCTCGGCTCCGAGCCCGTCAGCGTCGGTGACGATCCCGTGGGGAGGGTCACGAGCGGCGGCTACGGCTACACGGTTGGCGCATCGATCGCCTATGCGTACCTCCCGGCGGAGCACGACGTCGGTACCGAGGTGGCGGTCGAGATCTTCGGCGAGTGGGTCGCGGGCGTCGTGGCGGACGAGCCGCTCTACGACCCGGCGGGAGAGAAGATCCGCGCATGAGCCGTAGGCTTGACGGAGACTCCAATCAGCGGAGGCTCCCGCTCAGCCGGCGCCGGGAGCGGGAATGAGCGATCCGCTCGCCGAGGCCGTTGCGCGCGTCTGGCCGGACGGCCGCTCGACGTGGGAGGTGCTCGGCGGCGGGATCACGAACCACAACCTCAAGGTCACGCGCCCGGACGGCGTGGTCGTGCTGCGCGTTGCGGGGAAGGACACCGACCTGCTCGGGATCGACCGGACGGTCGAGCTGGCGGCGACACGCGCGGCGGCAGAGGTGGGTGTCGGACCGGAGGTCGTCGACTTCGTCGAGCCCGAGGGCTGGCTCGTCACGCGCTTCGTCGACGGAGCGATCCCGCCGCCGGCGACGTTGCGCGAGCCCGAGCAGCTCCGCCGCGTCGCACAGGCTCTCCGTGCGTTCCATCAGGGGCAGCCGATCCCCGCGCGGTTCCAGGCGATCGAGGTCGTCGAGACGTACCGGGACACGGCCGTCGAGCGCGGCGCGGTCGTTCCCGACGCGTTCGCCGCAGCGCACGAGCTGGCGCAGCGCATCGCCGAGCTACGCGCCGACCAGCCGCCTCGCGCGTGCCACAACGACCTGCTCAACGCGAACTTCATCGACGACGGCGAGCGGCTCGTGATCGTCGACTGGGAGTACGCGGGGATGGGCGATCCGTTCTTCGACCTGGCGAACTTCTCGGTCAACCACGAGCTCGACGCCGAGGGACGCGCGGTGCTCCTCGCCGCCTACGCCGGTGACGCGCACGCCGCCGGGCTCGCGGCCCTCGACCTGATGCGCTTCATGTCCGACTTCCGCGAGGCGATGTGGGGCGTCGTCCAGGGCGTCGTGTCGGAGCTCGACTTCGACTTCGCCGCCTACGCGGCCGAGCATTTCGAGCGCATGGAGCGCACGGCCGCCGAGCCGGCGTTCCGTCGCGCGCTCGGCGGCTGACCGCGGAGGGGCGCCCCCGGACGGGCGCCCCTCCGGATACCGCGCTACGACGAGTACTCGGTGTCCGCGGGCACCTCGAACCCGCCCGCCGTCCGCTCCTCCATCTGCTCGAGCTCCTCCGCGGTGCCCATCCGCACCGGGCCCTTGAACCAGTTCTTCGCCGAGATCAGCCACCACCCGCCAAAGAACAGGAGCGCCCCGCCGACGGTCAACGGCGCGTAGTTCGCGACGTCCCAGTTGAACCCGTCCTTCCACGGGATCCCCGTCGGCGCGACCGGCCCGAGGAACAGGATCGAGATGATGGCCACCCAGACGATCGCGATGACGTCGATCCACTTGTAGTGCTTTCCGAGCGTCCAGGCACCCGGCTCGAAGCGGTCGCCCATCCGGAAGCGGAGGATGACCGGAAGGATGAACGCGATGTAGAGGCCGATCACGGCGATCGACGTCCCGACGAGGTAGCCGGTCGCCGAGTTCCAGTACGTCGGGATCATCAGCGCCCAGGCGAGGAAGCCGATTGCCCACACCGCGGCGACCGGGACGCGGTTCGGGGCGACCTTGCGCCAGAGCTGGTGCCCGGGGACCGCCCGGTCGCGGGAGAACGCGAACATCATCCGCGAGGCCGACGTGACCGAGGCGGTGAGGCAGAACATCTGCGCGACGCAGCAGATGAAGAGCAGGATCTCCGCCCACGTCTCGCTCATCGACGTCGTCCAGATGTAGGTGACCGCGCCGCCGACCGCGTCGAGCACGCCCTGGGTGTCCGGCACTGCGAACGTCACGGCGAGCAAGAGGATCCACCCGAAGACGACGGACGCGACGACCGACATGTACATGCCGACGGCGGCCATGCGCGACGCCTGATGCGTCTCCTCGGCCATGTGCGCCGACGCGTCGAAGCCCGTGATCGTGTACTGCGACATCAGCAGTCCGAGGCCGAACACGTACCAGAAGACGATGCTCCCGAAGTTCGTCCCCGAGAAGCCCGAGTTGTTGATCGTCTCCGTGAAGACGTAGCTCACCGACTGGTGGTTGTCCGGGACGATGATCAGCACCAGCACGATGAAGAGCACGCCGACCATGTGCCAGTAGGCCGAGATCGTATTGAGCAGCGCCGTGATGCTGACCTTCATCATGTTCAGCAGGACGGCGATCAGCATCACGACGGAGTAGGTGAGGAGCGTCCACTCCTTCGTGTTCGGGTAGTCGAACCAGAGGTTCAGAAGCGAGGTCGAGAAGATCGCCAGGCCGTAGCCGATCGCAGCGGTGACGGCGATCTGGCCCACGAGGTTGAACCAGCCCGTGAACCAGCCCCACGCCGGGCTACCCAGCTTGGACGACCAGTAGTAGAGGCCACCCGCGGTCGGATACGCCGAGGCGATCTCCGCCATCGCGAGCGAGATGATCGTCGACATGAGCCCGACCCACAGCCAGCCCCACGAGATCGCGATCGGCCCGCCGTTGTTGAACGCAATGAAGTACGACGTCAGACAGCCGGCGAGGATCGAGATGATCGTGAAGCTGATGGCGAAGTTCTGGAACCCCCCCATCGCGCGGAACAGCTCCTGGGCGTAGCCCAGCTTGTGGAGGATCTGTTCGTCCTCCGACGTCTGGTACCCGCCGCCTGCGGGCCCTGTGCTCATGCCTGCCTCCTTGTAGGGGTCGATCCGAGGAGTGCTATTCACCTACGCTCCGCGGCGCATGTCAAGACATGTCAACGATCAACGAGTCTCCTCCGCTCACCGGACGGAGCACCGCGGAATAGGATCGCCGCCATGCTGACCTATGCGGAGCTCGAGGAGCTCGTCGCCACCGGCGAGATCGACACGGTCGTCGTGGCGTTCACCGACATGCAGGGCCGCCTGCTCGGCAAGCGCCTCCATGCCGAGTTCTTCGTCGAGGAGACGGACGCCGGGCACCCGGTCGAGGGCTGCAACTACCTGCTCGCGCTCGAGATGGAGATGGACCCGGTCCCGGGCTACGAGATCGCGAGCTGGGAGCAGGGCTACGGCGACTTCGCGATCACGCCGGACCTGTCGACGCTCCGCCGGATCCCGTGGCTCGAGGCGACCGCCCTCGTGCTCGGCGACATCGGCTGGCACGACGGCTCGCCCGTCGGGCCGTCGCCGCGCCAAGTGCTGCGGGCGCAGATGGAACGGGCCGCGGCGCTCGGCCTGACGCCGATGATCGGCTCCGAGCTCGAGTTCTACCTCCTCAAGGAGACCTACGCCGAGGCCCACGCGAACGGCTACACGGGCCTTACGCCATCGGTGCCGTACATCCTCGACTACCACATCCTCGCATCCACCTACGACGAGCCGCTCATGCGGGCGATCCGCAACGGGATGCAGGCGGCGGGCATGCGCGTGGAGACGTCCAAGGGCGAGGCGTGGCCCGGGCAGCACGAGGTCAACTTCCGCTTCTCGGACGCGCTGACGATGGCCGACAACCACACGATCTACAAGAACGGCGCGAAGGAGATCGCGTACCTCCGCGGGTGCTCGATCAGCTTCATGGCGAAGCCGTTCGAGGACTGGATCGGGAGCTCGTGTCACATCCACTCGTCGCTCTTCCGCGGCGACGAGGCGGCGTTCGCGGACGACGACGGGCTCTTCGGTCAGTGGCTCGCGGGGCAGATCGCGTGCGCGAAGGAGCTCGCCGTGTTCTTCGCGCCGACGATCAACTCGTACAAGCGTTACGCAGCCGGGAGCTGGGCGCCGACGACGCTCGCCTGGGGCAACGACAACCGCACGTGCGGCTTCCGCGTCGTCGGTCACGGCAAGGCCCGGCGGGTCGAGACCCGGATCCCCGGCGGCGACGTCAACCCCTACCTCGCCTTCGCGGCGCTGATCGCGTCGGGCCTGCACGGGGTCGAGCAGAACCTCGAGGCGCCGCCGCCGCTCCAGGGCAACGCATACGAGTCCGACGCGGAGCGGTTCCCGTCGACGCTGCGCGACGCGATCGCCGCGCTCGAGGCCGGGACGATGGCGCGCGCCGCATTCGGGGACCAGGTCGTCGACCACTACCTCAACTACGCGCGCACCGAGCAGGGGCTCTTTGACCGCTTCGTCACGGACTGGGAACGGAAGCGGTACTTCGAGCGGATCTGACGTCACCGCGACGCTGCGGGCGAAGCGGGCGCTCGACGTGGCGGTCTCCGGCTCGCTGCTGGTGCTGCTCGCTCCGGTGTGGGCGGCCGTGCTCGGTGCTGTCGGGCTCGACATGCTGCGCTGCCCGCGCGACCGCGGGCCGCTCTTCTACCGGGAGCGGCGCCTCTCGGCGGGTCGTTCGTTCGGCCTCCTCAAGTTCCGGACGCTGCGGCGCGACGTCCTCGCGGTCGCGGCCGGGCACGTCCGGCCGTACGAGGCGGACGTCGCGAACCTCACCTGGGTCGGCCGACGGGTGTTGAAGCCGATGTACCTGGAAGAGCTACCGCAGCTCGTCAACGTCCTCCGCGGCGACATGAGCCTCGTCGGCCCGAGGCCGTGGCCCGAGGAGCTCGTGGAGCGGCAGGTGGCCCGGGGCGTCGACTACCGCCTGCGTGTCCCGGCCGGCTGGACGGGAGCCGCGCAGGTCTCGAAGGGCCTCGACGCGCAGTTCGAG
>DASTKF010000149.1:0-7689 GCA_035716065.1 Gaiella sp. | reverse complement strand
GACGCGGCGGTCGTCTCGACCGACGGGGACAACTCGAACGTCGTGATCGGGCAGATGCTCCAGCGGCGCTACGGGATCGGCTGCGTCGTCGCCCGCATCTTCGACCCGCGCCGGGCGGACTTCTACGCGGAGCGCGGGCTCCGGACGGTGTGCCCGACGAAGACGTCGGTCGCCACGCTCGCCGACATCGTCCGCGCTTGCGATGCGGCTCCGGTCGGAAGCGCGGGCTGAGCCGTGTACGCGATCGTCGCGGGAGGCGGGAAGGTCGGCGCGAACATCACGCGCTCGCTCGTCCAGATGGGGCACGAGGTGACGCTGATCGAACAGCGGCGCGACCGCTGGGAGCAGCTCGAGGCGGAGCTCGGGCCCATCGTCCTCCAGGGCGACGCCACCGAGCTCCATATTCTCGAGCGGGCGGGCATCGCCCGGCCGCCCGAGATCGTGCTCGCGGTCACGGGCGACGACGAGGACAACATCGTCATCTCGCAGCTCGCCAAGGAGGGCTACCGCGTGCCGAAGGCGATCGCTCGCGTCAACGACCCGCGGAATCAGCCCTATTTCGACGTTCTCGGGATCACGCAGACGGTTTGCGCCACGTCCGGCCTCCTCGGTCTCGTCGAGCACGAGGTGCCCGAGCACGGCCTCGTCAAGCTGCTCGAGCTCCGCGGGGAGGGCCTCGAGCTCGTCGAGCTGCACGTTCCGCCCGACGCTCCGGCCGCGGGTAAGCGGATCGCCGGGATCTCGCTTCCCGACGGGGCGAAGCTCGTGTCCGTGATGCGGAACGGTGTCGGTGAGATCGCCCGGGACGACACGGTGATCAGGCCGGGCGACCAGGTCGTCGCGATCCTGAAGCCCGGCGTCGAGGACCGCGTGCGCCGCGCCGTCGTCGGGTAGACCGCCGACCGCACCCACCGCCGCGCGGCGGCAACTCAGGAAGAATGGGCGAGGATGACGCTCGCCGAGCTCGCCGTCACCATCGGAGTGCTTGGCGTTCTCGGGCTTACGGCCAGCAAGTTCGGGCTCTCCGCAATCCCCGCCTATCTCTTCGCCGGCATCATTCTCGGGCCGAACGAGCCGGACATCGTCCAGCTCGTCAAGCCGTCGGAGGTGACGCACTTCGTCTCCGAGATCGGGCTCATCTTCCTGCTGTTCTTCCTCGGGCTGGAGTTCAGCCTCGAGCGGCTCGTGCGGAGCGGCCGGCATGTCGGCCTCGGCGGCGCAGCGGACCTGATCGTCAACGTCGGGCTCGGCCTCGTCGTCGGGTTGATCGCCTTCGGCCCGTCGTTCGCGGCGCTCGTCCTCGCCGCCTGCATCTACGTCTCCTCGAGCGCGATCGCGGTGAAGGCGCTGATCGACTTCCGGCGCCTCGCAGACGACGAAACGGACCTCGTGCTCGCGATCCTGCTCTTCGAGGACATCGCCATCGCCGCGGTGCTCGGATTCGTCGCGACGGGCGGCGGCGGCGTGGCGGAGACCGCGGGCGTCGCCACGAAGGCGTTCGTGTTCGTCGCAGCGTCGCTCGCAGCCTCGCGCTGGCTCGGCGCCTGGATCGGCCGGCAACTCGGCCGGCTCGAGCTCGAGTTCTTCCTTCTCGCCGTCTTCGGCTTCGTGATCGCGATGAGCGCGATCGCGATGGAGCTCGAGCTCTCGGAGGCAATCGGCGCGCTGATGGCGGGCGTGATCCTGTCGGAGAGCGGCGTCCGCGAGGAGATCGAGCAGCGGTTCTTCGCGATGCGCGACATCTTCGCCGCGTTGTTCTTCTTCGCGTTCGCGCTGACGATCGACCTCTCGCGCTGGAGCGACCTCGGCTGGATCGTCGCGATCGCGATCGTCGCCACGCTGATCGGCAAGCTGGGCGTCGGTGTCGTCGCCGGGCGGCTGGGCGGCTTCTCGGTGCGCCAGGGGATCAACGCCGGCGCCGCGCTCGTGGCCCACGGCGAGTTCACGATCATCCTCGCACAGCTGGCGGCCGGGAATGCCGCACTGAGCCTCGAGCAGCGTGACGACATCGTCGCGTTCGCCGGTCTCTACGTGCTCGCGAGCGCGACGGTCGGCGTCGTGCTGATGAAGGAGTCGAAGCGCCTCGGGCGCATTTTCGGCCAGCGGTGGCACTGGAATGAGCCTCGTGATGCTTGACTGTCGGATGAAGGAGAGCCGATGCCACTCGAACTGAAAGAGACGCGCCTGCCGGGCGTGGGGGTGAAGTGGACGATGACGCCCGCCGCCGGGACCCGCATCACCGTCATCCAGCACAACGACGGCGACCGGGAGGTCTACGTCCACCGCCGCCGGAGCGACGACGAGCCGGCGGTCGTACTCGAGCTGCACGACGACGAGGCGCGGCAACTCGGCGCGCTCCTCGGCGGCGCCTACGAGCGGCCGAAGATCGTCGAGGAGCTGGAGATGGCCCTCGGTGAGTTCCAGATCGAGTGGATCAAGGTCCCGAACGACAGCTGGGTCAACGGGCGGACGCTCGCCGACTGCGGGTTCCGCAAGCGGACCGGCGTCACCGTGATCGCGATCCTGCGCGAATCGGAGTCGATCGCGGGCGCCCAGCCCGACGACGTGATCCTCGACGGCGACACGCTCGTCGTGGTGGGCAAGGCGGGTCAGTTCGGAAAGGTGCGCACGCTCCTCGCGGAGGGGCCGCCGGACGAGGAGTAGCTCTAGACCCGCCAGTACCCTCGCGTGAGCAGGACGAGCACCGGCAGCACCTCGAGGCGGCCGACCCACATGAGGAGGGCCATCACGAGCTTCGAGAAGTCGCTG
Organism: Gaiella sp.; assembly: GCA_035716065.1. GTDB lineage: Bacteria > Actinomycetota > Thermoleophilia > Gaiellales > Gaiellaceae > Gaiella. Next base: position 4,920 of record DASTKF010000149.1, on the reverse strand, counting down.
AACGGCGCGTAGCTCCCCATCGGCCCCGCGAACCCGAGCCCAGGCCCGACGTTGCCGAGCGTCCCGGCCGACGCCGCGATCGCGTCGGTGATGTCGAGATTCACGTTCGAGACGCGGGCGTCGATCGCGAGCAGCGCCGCGCCGACGATGAAGATCCCGATGTAGAGCACGACGAACGCGAGCACGGCGCGGAGTGTCCGCTCCTCGACCGGCTGGCCGTTCAGCCGGATCGGCATCACGAGCTCGGGGTGGATGGTCTGGCGCAGCTCGCGTCGCAGGAGGCGGGCGACGAGCAGGTGCCGCACGATCTTCACCGAGCCCGTCGGCGAGCCCGCCGAGGCGCCGACGAACATCAGGCCGATCATCGCCATGACCCCGAGTGCCGGCCAGCTCGCGTAGTCGGTGATGGCGAAGCCCGTCCCCGTCATCAGCGAGGTCGTCTGGAAGAACGCCTGCCTGACGGCCGTGCCGCCGGAGGACAGATCGGCATGGACGAGCGCGCCGAAGACGACGACGGAGCCGAGGAGCAGGAGCGCGCCGTAGAGCCGCGCCTCGTCGTCGCGGCGCAGGGCGTTCGTGTCGCGCCGGACGAGCGTCCGGTACAGGAGCGCGAAGTTCACTCCTGCGATCGCCATGAACGCCGCCACGATCCACTGTGTGACGGGCGCGAACTGCTCGAGCGAGCGATTGTCGGTGGCGAACCCCCCGAGCGGTATCGTCGAGAAGGCGTTGCCCACCGCGTCGAACGGGGTCAGCCGGTCGTCCAGCCCCGCCGCACCGACGACCAGGAGCGCGGCGATCAGGACGAGCGTGAGGCCGATGTACAGCATCCAGAGCCTGCGTGCCGTGTCGCGGATCCGCTCGGCGAGCTGGTTCACCTCCGGGCCGGGAAGCTCGGACTCGAACATCTGCCGGCCGCCGATGCGGAGCCGCGGCAGGACGGCCAGCGCCAGCACGATGATCCCCATCCCGCCGAGCCACTGGCTCAGCTGTCGCCAGAGGAGGATCGAGCGGTCGAGGGCGTCGACGTCCGTCACCACGGTGGCGCCCGTCGTGGAGAACCCCGCCATCCCCTCGAAGAACGCGTCCATCGGCCGCGAGAGCTGACGCTCGTCCGAGAAGAGGTACGGCAGGCCCGCGTAGACCGCGGCGAGCAGCCAGGTGAGGGACACGACGAGGTAGCCCTCACGGAAGCCGATCGGCCCGGGGGAGCGGCCACCGAGCCGCATCAGCCCGAGGCCGGTCCCGCCGGTGAGCGCGCCCGCTGCGAGGAACGGCCAGAACGGCTCTCCGTAGCCGACGGCCACCGCCGTCGGGATCAGCGCGGAGAGGCTCAGGTAGGCGAGCATCGTCCCGGTCAGACCGAGCGCGCCGGCGAGGTCGATCCCGACCCTCGCCCGCCCGCCGATCCGGGCGGCCGCCCGCTCGGGGCTCACAGCACCTTCTCGACGTCGGGCACGCGCGACCGCTCGGTGAAGACGATCACGCGGTCGCCCGCCTGCAGGACCTCGTCGCTCCGCGGGAACAGCGCCTTGCCGTCGCGCACGATCGCGCCGATCAGCGCGCCGCGGATCGGCATCTCCCGGAACCGGAGCCCGACGTACTCGCTCGTCGGCTGGGTGGTGAGGTCGAGGACCTCGTAGCGGTTGCCCTCGAGCATCGCGACCTGCTGCGTCCGCGGGTCGTGCGCGAAGCGCACGATCTCCTCCGCGGTCACCCCGCGCGGGTTGACGGTGACGTCGACGCCGGAGAGCTCGTAGACGTCGGTCGAGATCGTGTCGTGGACGACGGCGATCGTGAACCGGACGCCGTGGACGCGCGCCAGCGTCGCCGCGTAGTGGTTCATCGCGTCCTCGCGGATCGCGAACACGGCCGCCTGCGCTCGCCCGATCCGCTCCCGCTCGATGAAGTCGGCGTCGATGCCGGTGGCGTTGTAGACACGGCACTCGGGTAGCTGCTCGGCGACCTCCCGTGCGCGCTCGAGCCGGGGCTCGATCAGCCGGACACCGATGCCCTGCTCGGACAGCGTCCGGGCGATCGCCGTTCCGACCTGGCCGCCGCCGAACACGACGACGTCCTCGACCCGGCCCTGACCCGGGGCGAGCAGCGCGCCCCAGGTGCGGGCCGCGCTCGGCGAGCCGATCACGACGATCCGGTCGCCCTCCGCGATGGTGTCGTCGCCGCCCGGAAGCGTCAGCGACGAGCCGCGGATCAGCGCGAGGACCCGGGAGTCGTCGGGGATGCGCGCCTCGCGGAGCGGGCGGCCGACGACCGCGGGATCGGCGCCCGCCGGGATCTCGAACTCGACGATCTCGACCTGGCCGTCGGCGAAGACGTCGGTCTGCCGGGCGGCGGGCATCCCGATCGACCGCGCGACCGCGCGGGCGGTCTCGAGCTCGGACGACACGGCGAAGTCGACGTCGAGGCGGCCCTCGCGCCAGAGGTCGATGTACTCGACGTTCGAGGTCCTGATCACGATCGTCGCGCGCGGCGCCTCGGCTCGGGCGAACGAGCAGGCGACCAGGTTGACCTCGTCTCTCGAGGTGCACGCGATGAAGAGGTCAGCGCCGCTCGTCCCCGCCTGCTGGATCGCGCGGCGGCTCGCCCCGTTCGCCTCGATCGTGACGATGTCGTAGCGGTAGGCGAGGGGCTCGAGCCGCTCGCGAACCGTGTCGATCACCGTGAGGTCGTGCTCGCCGTGCAGCGCCTCGACGATCGTCGACCCGACCTGCCCCGCCCCGACGACGATGATCTTCACGCCGCGGCGGAGCCTACCCCGACCGATACCGTGGAGGCAGGATGCGTGGGGTCTGTCTTGCCCTTGTGGCGCTCGCCGCCGCGGGCGCCGCTGCGGTCGCCGGTGCAGCCGGCAACGCGACGCCGAAGCTCGCCGTCGTCGTTCGGGGCCTCTCGAGCCCCGTCGACGTCGTCCAGGCGCCCGGCGAGCCCAACCGCCTGTACGTCGTCGAGCAGCCGGGACGCATCCGGATCGTGCAGGGCGGCCGCGTCCGCGGGACGTTCCTCGACGTCCGCTCGCTCGTCGTCGCAGGCGGCGAGCAGGGGCTCCTCGGCCTCGCCTTCTCGCCCCGCTACGCACGCGACCGAACCTTCTACGTGAACTACACGGCACGCGGCGATGGTTCGACGCGGGTCGTCCGCTACCGCGCGGCGAACGGCCGTGCGCTCGCGAGAAGCGCGCAGGAGATCCTTCGGGTCGAGCAGCCGTACTCCAACCACAACGGCGGGAACCTCGAGTTCGGGCCCGACGGGAAGCTCTGGGTCGGTCTCGGAGACGGCGGCTCGGGCGGCGACCCCGAGAACCGCGCGCAGAACCCGGACACGTTGCTCGGGAAGATGTTTCGGCTGGACGTGCGGCAAGCGAAGCCGACGCCCGAGCTCGTCGCCATCGGTCTGCGCAACCCGTGGCGGTACAGCTTCGACCGCGCCACGGGCGATCTCTGGATCGGCGACGTCGGACAGGGCGAGATCGAGGAGATCGACCGGCTGCCGCGCACGACGACCGGGCTCGTCAACTTCGGCTGGAACGTGTACGAGGGACGCAGCCGCTTCTCCGACGCGACGCTCGGCCCCGGCACGCTGATCCAGCCGATCGCGCAGTACACCCACGCCGCAGGCTGCTCGGTCACCGGCGGCTTCGTCTACCGCGGGAACTCGGTACCCCGCCTCAAGGGGCGGTACGTCTTCGGCGACTACTGCAGCGGAACGATCTGGAGCATCGCGGCGCGTGGCGGCGCTCTCCGCAGGGAGCCCGTCACGGTCGCTCAGCTGACCTCGTTCGGCGAGAGCCTCGACGGCGTGACGCTCTACGCGGTCTCCGGCGGCGGCACGATCTACCGCTTCGCGCGGTGACGCCGGTCTGCGCGACCTGCGGCGCCTGGTTCCCGGACGCGGACGACTCTCCGTCCGCGTGTCCGATCTGCGAGGACGATCGGCAGTGGGTGCCGGCGGACGGGCAGCGCTGGACGACGCCGGAGGAGGTCCTCGACGGTCGCTCGACCGAGCTCCGCGAGCACGAGCCTGGGTTGACCGGGATCGGACTCGAGCCGTCGTTCGCGATCGGGCAGCGGATGCTGCTGGTCGAGACGGAGGCCGGGAACGTCCTCTGGGACATGATCCCGGCGGTCGCCGACGATGCCGTCGCAGCGGTGCGGGAGCGCGGCGGTGCGCGTGCGATCGCGATCTCGCATCCGCACTACTACGGCGCCGCGAGCGCGTGGAGCGAGGCGCTCGGCGGCGTGCCGGTGCTGCTGCACGCGGCGGACGCCGAGTGGGTGACGCGACCCGACGCGGCGATCGAGCACTGGGACGGAGACGTCCGCGAGCTTCTCGGCGGGCTGACGCTCCTCCGTCTCGGCGGTCACTTTCCGGGCGCGACGGTGCTCCACTGGCCCGGCGGCGCGGACGGCCGTGGAGTGCTGCTCTCGGGCGACGTGGTCACGGCGCTCCCGGACCGAAACGTCTCGTTCATGTGGAGCTATCCGAACCTCGTCCCGCTCCCCGCGAGCGAGGTGGAGCGGATCGGCGCCTCGCTCGAGCCGTGGCCGTTCGAGCGGATCTACGGCGCCTGGTGGGACCGGGTCGTGCCGGCCGACGCGAAGGACGCGGTGCGCCGGAGCATCGCCCGCTACACCGCCGCCCTGCGCGGCGAGCTGCCGCTGTAGCGCGAGGCAGCGTGGTCCAGCTCACCGTCCACGCCGGACGTCGCGCCCTCGGGCGTGTCCTCGCCATGCAAGTCTCGCGCCCGAGTCGGGATGGCATGGCGGCGTCCGCCCGAGTCTGTGAGCGAACCCTCACTCCATCGCCGCCGCTTCGGCGGAGCGACGGCTGGTGCGGCCACGGGCCTCCGCATACCGTGGATATCACTGCCACTGCGGTCGGCAGGCGAGCCGGCTCGACACC
>DASTKF010000148.1:0-7260 GCA_035716065.1 Gaiella sp. | reverse complement strand
AGCCGGAGCAGCGCGACGTTCGGGAACGCCTTCGTGCCGAAGAACACGCGGCCGTCGTGTCCGAGCGCGGCGCGGAGTGCCTGCGCATTCGCGCGCACCGTTTCCTCGCACACCACGACGAGCGGCGTCCCGTGCTCCTCGGCGAGTGCCTCGGCTGTGAGCCCGCCGATCGCGAGCGAGGCGCCTTGGAGAGCGGCGGAACGCGGGAACAGCGCTAGCATCGGGCGATCGTGCCTGTTAGCATGGGACTCGTGCAGCAGCTTCTCACGTAGTCCAGGGAGAGAACGCGGCAACCGCCGCGCGAGCTCCCCTGAGCCTCTCGATCGAGAGGCTTTTTCGTTCCAGGGAGTGTTTCGGAAAGATGGAGATGGAGCCGACCGACACCGACCGGTACGACCCCGAGGCGATCGAGGCCAAGTGGCAGGCCGTGTGGGCGGCCGAGGGCTCGTTCACGGTCCCGAACCCCGAGCCGGGCGCCGCGAGCGAGGGTCGCTCCACCTACGTCCTCGAGATGCTGCCGTATCCCTCCGGCGAGCTCCACATGGGACACGTCTTCAACTACACGCTCGGCGATGTCTTCACGCACGTGCGTCGACGCCAGGGCTACACGGTCCTGCGGCCGATGGGCTACGACGCGTTCGGCCTGAACTCCGAGAACGCGGCGATCAAGGAGGGCGGCCACCCGCGCGACATCACGAATCGCAACATCGAGGCGATCCGCCGCCAGATGAAGCGCATGGGGTGGGCGATCGACTGGTCGCGCGAGGTCTCGACCGCGGAGCCCGAGTATTACCGCTGGACGCAGTGGCTGTTCCTTCGCTTCTACGAGCGTGGGCTCTCGTACCGCCGTGAGGCGCCGGTCAAGTGGTGCCCCAAGGACCAGACCGTGCTCGCGAACGAGCAGGTGATCGACGGGCGCTGTGAGCGCTGCGGCACGGAGGTCGAGTCCAAGAGCCTCACCCAGTGGTTCTTCAAGATCACCGAGTACGCCGACCAGCTGCTCGACGAGATGGAGGCGCTCGAGTCGTGGCCCGAGCGCGTCCTGACGATGCAGCGCAACTGGATCGGGCGCTCCGAGGGAGCCCGCGTGATCTTCACCGTCGACGGGAGCGGGGAGGAGCTGCCCGTCTTCACGACGCGGCCCGACACACTGTTCGGCGCGACGTTCTTCGCCCTGGCCCCCGAGCATCCGCTGATCTCGCAGCTGACTGCCGGCACCGAGCACGAGCAGGCCGTCGCCGACTACGTCCGGCACACGGCCGCTCGCTCGACCGTCGAGCGCGAGACGAAGGAGAAGGACGGCGTCTTCACCGGTCGCTACGCGGTCAACCCGGTGAACGGCGAGGCGATCCCGATCTGGGTCGCGGACTACGTCCTGATGGAGTACGGCACCGGCGCGATCATGGCCGTGCCCGCGCACGACGAGCGCGATCACCAGTTCGCGGAGCGCTACGGCCTCGAGATCCGCCAGGTCGTGGCGCCGGCCGGCGGATCGGCGTCAGCCGATGCGGGCGCCTTCGTCGCGCACACCGACGACGAGGTGCTCGTCAACTCGGGCGAGTTCACCGGCCTCACGGCGCCGGAGGGAAAGCGGGCGATCACCGCCTGGCTCGACGAGCGCAGTGTCGGCGAGGCGACGATCGGCTACCGCCTGCGCGACTGGCTGCTCTCGCGGCAGCGCTACTGGGGTTGCCCGATCCCGGTGGTCCACTGCGACGCGTGCGGCGTCGTGCCCGTCCCCGACGACCAGCTGCCGGTGCTGCTGCCCGAGATCGACGACTATCTCCCGAAGGGCCGCTCGCCGCTCGCGTCGGCCGAGGAGTGGGTGGCGGTCGCATGCCCGAGCTGCGGCGGTGAGGGACGGCGCGAGACCGACACGATGGACACGTTCGTCGACTCGTCGTGGTACTTCCTGCGGTACGCCGACGCGCGAAACGACGATGCAGCGTGGGATCAGCAGATCGTCGACTTCTGGCTGCCCGTCAAGCAGTACATCGGCGGAATCGAGCACGCGGTCCTGCATCTGATGTACGCGCGGTTCTTCACGAAGGCGCTCAACGACATGGAGCTGCTCGGCTTCCGCGAGCCGTTCTCGCGCCTCTTCACCCAGGGGATGATCTACCGGCACGGCGCGAAAATGTCGAAGTCGAAGGGCAACGTCGTCTCGCCCGACGAGGCGGTCGAGCGCTACGGCGCCGACGCGCTGAGGCTCTACATCCTCTACATGGGGCCCGCCGAGCAGGACAAGGAGTGGAGCGATGCCGGCATCGAAGGCACCGCGCGCCTCGTCGACCGGGTCTGGCGGCTCACGCTCGAGGTCGCCGCACGCGGTGAGGTCGACGCGCCCGCAGACGGCGAGCTGGTTCGTGCTGCGCACCGGACGATCGATCGCGTCTCCGACGACATCCTGCGGCGCTTCCAGTTCCACACGCCGATCGCGGCGCTGTTCGAGCTCGTGAACGAGATCTATCGCGTGAAGGACGACCCGTCGCGGGCCGGCGAGGTGCGGGTCGCGACCGAGACCGTCCTGTCGCTGATCCAGCCGTACGCGCCGCACGTCGCGGAGGAGCTGTGGGAGCGCCTCGGCGGTGGCCGCCTGTGGGAGACCGCGTGGCCGGTGGCCGATCCCGCGCTCGTCGCCTCGGACGTCGTCGAGATCGCCGTGCAGGTGAACGGCAAGCTGCGTGACCGGCTGCAGGTTCCCGCCGGGATGGCCGAGGACGAGCTCATAGCGCTCGCGCTCGGATCGGAGCGCGTTCAGGCCCACCTCGGCGAAGGTTCGCCGCGACGGACGATCGTCGTGCCGGACCGGCTCGTGAACGTCGTCGCGTAGTCGTAGCGTCGGGCTCCACGCCGGTGCCGCTGCCCGGCACAGTGTTGGCACAGAGACGGCACAGTCTCGTCACAGGTCGAGCGCGACGCTGGACGGGTGATCACACTCACGCGCGCGCAGCTCGCGATGGTCGCCGTGCCGCTTCTGGCGCTGCTCGCTGTCGCGGGGTCCCGTCTCGCCGGTGTCGGCGCGAGTGAAGGGCCTGCTCGGGCGGTCCCGCTGGCCGGTGCCGGCGTGGGCGGCTCGGTCGCGGCGAAGGACGAGGCTCCGAAGCTGTTCGTCCACGTCGTCGGTGCCGTTCGGCGCCCGGGCCTGTTCCGCCTGAAGGACGGTACGCGCGTCGCGGACGCGGTATCGCGCGCCGGAGGGCCGACGCGCCGCGCCGACCTCTCAGCGGTGAACCTCGCCGCGCCGCTCGTCGACGGTCAGCAGGTGATCGTGCCACGCCGCGGCCCGGGCGGCATGCCGGCCGCGCTCGCGGGCACATCTGCACCGGGCGCGAAGGTCAGCCTCGCGAGCGCGACGGTCGAGCAGCTCGACGAGTTACCCGGGATCGGCCCGGTCACCGCGGAGAAGATCGTCGACTGGCGGACGACCCATGGGCCGTTCAGGTCCGTCGACGACCTCGACGACGTGCCCGGGATCGGGCCGGCGCGCATCGAGCAGCTCCGGGATCTGGTGACGCCGTGAGCTTGCAACCATGACCGGCTTCTGGGTCGAACGAGAGACACGGGGCCGACGGCTACTCGAGACCGGCTGGCCCGCGCTCCTCGTGTGGTCGGCATGCGTGGGCATCGCGGTCTCGACCTGGGTGCGGCCGTCGCCCGCTCTCGACGCGGGTGTCGGCGCGATCGCGGTGGCCGGCGCCCTTGTGTCACGCGACCTCCGTAGGCTTGCGCTCACCGCGGTGGCCCTTTCGCTTCTGGGGCTCTGGTGGGGGACGCTGCGGAACGAGGCGCTGGAACGAAGCGTCCTCGCCGAGCGACTCGACGCGCCGGCGTCTGCGCGCGTCGTCGTCACGGGCCCCGTCAGCCGGACGGCTTTCGCCGTTCGCACGCCCGCGGAGGCGGTGCGGTTCGGCGCGATCAGCATCCGCGAGCGGGTGTTGCTCGAGCTTCCGCCCGAGCGGGCGCCGCCCCAGGGCGCCGTGCTCGAGCTGCGCGCGCGGCCGGTTGCGCCGCGTGGGCCCGAGACCGGCTTCGACGAGCGCGGCTGGCTCGCGCGTCGCGGCGTGCACGTGGTGCTGCGCGGCGACGACGGCTGGCGCATCGTCGGCCGGCGGGGCGGGATCGGTGGCGTCGGCGACCGGCTGCGCGCGCATGTGGAGGCGACGCTCGCCCGTGGAACCACGGGGGAGCGCCGCCGCCTGCTCGCGGGCATCGTCCTCGGCGAGGACTCGGGCATCGACAGGGAGCTGCGGGACGCCTTCCAGGCGAGCGGCCTCCAGCACCTGTTGGCGGTGTCCGGCCAGAACGTCGCCATCGTCGCGTTCGGCGTCGTCATGGCGGCGCGCATCGTCGGGCTGGGCCGGCTCGTCGGCGAGGCGCTCGCGATCCTCGTCGTCCTGTCGTACGCACTGGCGGTCGGCTGGCAGCCGTCCGTCGTCCGAGCGGCCGTCGCGGGAACGCTCGCGTCGCTGGCGTGGATCGTCGCGCGACCGCGCGACCGCTGGCACGCGCTCGCGGTCGGTGCGCTGGTGCTCCTGGCCTGGATGCCTCGATCGGCACTCGAGCCCGGTTTCCAGCTCTCCTTCGCCGCGGTCGCCGCGATCTTCCTCGTGCTGCCGCGCATGTCCGGCGTCCCCGACGCCTACCCCGTCCCGCGCGGATTGTGGGACGTGCTCGTCGTCGCGGTCGCGTGTGGCCTCGTCACGGCGCCGATCGTGTGGCTCCACTTCGGGCAGGTCGCGCTCTGGACGGTGCCGGCGAACGTCGCGGCCGAGCCGGCGATGCCGCCGCTGATCTCGTTGTCGCTCGCGGCGGCCGCCATCGAGCCCGTGTTGCCGGGCGCGGCGACCGCACTGGCGTGGCTGGCTGGTTGGTGTGCCTGGTGGCTTGCGTTCGTCGCGCGGATCGTCTCGAGCTGGCCGTCGGCTCGGATCTCCTCGCCGGTGGTCATCGTGATCGCCGCTGCGCTCGTCGGGGCGGTCGTCCTCCTGCGGCGGCTGCCGCGGTACCGGCGGCGCGAGGCCGTCGCAGCACTCGTGTCGCTCGCGCTGACCGTCTCGACGGTCGCCTGCGCACTCCGGCCATCGCCGTCCTGGACAGCGCCGACCGGTCTCCGCGTCACGTTTCTCGACGTCGGTCAGGGAGATTCCGCCCTCGTCGAGGCGCCGGGCGTCGCCGTGCTCGTGGACGAAGGCCCGCCGGAGGCGGACGTGGCCGGCCAACTTCGGCGTCTCGGCGTGAGGTCGCTGAACGCGATCGTGCTCACGCACCCGCAGCGAGACCACATCGGCGGCGCGGCGCGGGTCGTCGACCGGCTCGACGTCGGTGCGGTTGCCGAGCCGGGAATCGAGGCGCCGTCGCCCGACCGAGACGCGGTGCTCGCGGCGGCACACCACCTCGGCATTCCGGTCGTCGTCATCCACTCGGGCGAGGTGTTCGAGCTCGGCAAGCTCGAGCTGCGGATCCTCTGGCCGGACGATCCGGGCCTCCCGAGCGAGGATCCGAATCAGCACGCGGTCGTGGCGCTGGCCAGCTACGGGGCGACCGACGTCCTCCTCACCGCGGACGCGGAGAGCGACGTCACCTCCCGGCTGCACCTCCGCCCGGTCGAGGTCCTGAAGGTGGCGCATCATGGCTCCGAGGACCCCGGCCTGCCCGATCTGCTCCGTGTCCTGCACCCCAGGGTCGCCGTGATCTCGGTCGGCGCACACAACGACTACGACCACCCGCGCCCCGAGACCCTGGCCGCTCTCGCGGCACAACGGGGTCTCCGCACGCTGCGCACCGACGTGAATGGACGGATCGTCGTCGAGTCGGACGGCCGCACGCTGACCGTTCGCTCCGCGCGATAGCCGGGGCCACTACGCTGGCAGCGTGGCCGCCCAGGAGTTGAGGCCGGTGTACCTCGTGACCGGTAACGACGTGCCGAAGGTCGAGCGCACGCTCGAGCGTCTTCGGAGACGATTCGACGCCGGCTCGGTCGAGCGCCTGGTCGCGGGGAAGGGCGGCGCATCCGGTGACGACGTCGTCGCCGCGTGCAATGCGGGAACGCTGCTGGGCGGCGAGCGCCTCGTGCTCGTGACGCACGTCGACGGGCAGCGCGGCGAGTACGACCGGCTGAGTGGCGGCTGGAAGGCGGACGACGTTGAGGCGGTGGCGGCGTACCTTCGCGACCCGGCCCCCGGGACCGTCCTCTGCCTCGTCGGCGCGGAGGTCAAGAAGGACGCTCCGCTCGCCAAGGCATGCGCGAAGGTGGGAGACGTTCTCGCCTGGGAGATCGGCAAGAGGGATACGATCGGCTGGATCGCGAAGAGCTTCCAGGAGCGTGGGGTCAAGGTGGGCGGCGACGCGTGCAGGACGCTGCTCGACCTGGTCGGCGACGACAAGCTGATCCTCGCCCGGGAGATCGACAAGCTCGCGACGTGGGCGGCGGGAGAACCGCTCGGCGTCGAGGAGGTGCAGCGGCTGGCGACAGCATCCGCGGAGGCGCATCCCTGGGACCTCACGGACGCACTCGGGAGGCGCGACGCCGGCGCCGCGCTCGAGGTCGTCGAGTCGACGTACGCCCGGAGTCACCGGCCGAGAGCGAGCGAAGCCGCCGCTTTCGGTGCTCGCGTGGGCCAGCACCTGATCCGGCTCTCGCGGATGAAGGCCATGCTGGAGGCAGGCCTTTCGGCCGACGAGGCGGGCGCCAAGCTCGGTCTCAAGCCGTATCCCGCCAAGCAGCTGGCCAAGCAGACACAGGCGTTCGAGTCGGAGGAGCTACGGGGAGGTGTTGTGCGGTTTGCGGAGCTGGATCACGCGCTCAAGGGTGGCAGCAAGCTCGCGCCGGATCTCGAGGTGCAGCTCGCGGTCGCCGACGTCGCGCGCGAGAGCCGCTGACGCCGCGGAGTGCTAGGCGGCGACGGCGCTGCCGCTGACCAGGCGCTGCGCCTGAGCCTTCTTGCGCGCCGCGGTGTTCTTGTGGAGGGCGCCGCGGGCAGCCGCCTTGTCGATCGTCCGCACGAGCTCGCGATGCTCCGCGACGGTCGCCGCCTCGTCGCCGTCGGCGACGGCGATCTCGAGGCGCTTGGCGAGCGTCTTGATCGTCGAGCGATAGCGGAGGTTCTCGAGCCGCTGGCGGGCCGCGATGTCGACGCGCTTCTTCTGCTGCTTGATGTTCGCCATACGTGAGAGCGCCCCGACCGATCAGGCCGCGGGCCGCCGGATGGTAGCAGAGGGGCCTCCGACGATTCCGCGAAACTCCCCCCGGATGTCCGA
>DASTKF010000147.1:0-24403 GCA_035716065.1 Gaiella sp. | reverse complement strand
CTCGTCGGCCACGACGCGCTCGACTGGGCGCCGCTCGGGCTCGACGACCGCCTCACGTACGTGAACCTGATGACGTCGCGCCGCGACGAGTTGGCCTCCGAGCTCACGTCCCTCGCGTCTACCCGGATCGGAAGAGGGGAGTGGCCCTGGTGCTTCTTCTGCCGGCGGGAGGACGCGGTGCGACCCGTCACGCCCTCCGCCTTCCGGTTGCTGGCGCCGTGCCCCGAGACCGTCGCCGTGGCCGTCCGCTGCCCCGTCTGTGACTCCACGTCCGTCAATCTGGTGTCCCAGCCGCACGTCGACGTCCCGTTCCATTCGGACACGACCGTCGGGGTCCTCGCCCATGCGTTCGACGAGGGCTCGCTGCCCACGATCGAGAGCTTCCGCGCCGAGCTCGGCTCTGCGTCGTTCGACGAGAAGCGGCTGGTCCTCTGATGGGTGAGGCGCCGTTCCCTCCGGGGAGGGATGACGCACCCATGCCTTCCCCGCCGATCTTCCAAAGCATGAAGTCAGCCGTCGAAAGCAGGCCCGCGGACACGAACGCCCGCGATCTCCACCTCCTCCTCGATTGCCTCGCGCTCGGGAAGCCGGACAACCGGCTGCCTGCGAAGGTCCGTCTCGAGGAGGCGCTCGGCCCCGAGCTCACGCGAAAGCTCCTCGCGAGCCTGAGCGGCGAGCGGCGCTAGAGCGCTGGCACCGCGCGGCGGGCCTGGCTACGCGCTGTCGCGCGGGTCGTCCCCGCCGCGCGTCCGCACGATCAGGAACGTCAAGAACCCTGCGACCAGCGAGAGGGCGAACGCCGTCCCCTTCGCGACCTGGATCGCGACCATGCCGAAGTAGAGAAAGAGGAAGAAGACGACCGCCCAGATGAAGCTCTGAACGCCGCGGTCGATGCTCGGCATACGCAGGTGCATCGCACGTGATCCTATCGGGGTCTCGCGGGGTCTGGCACCGTCAGGTGCCTGACCCCAGTGGCCGTCCCACCTCTCAGCAGGCCGTCGCAGCCTCGACGCGTCGCTGGGGACAGGCACCTCCGGTGCCAGTCCCCTGCGGACCAAGAGAATTCACCGAGCCGGTGGCGCTTTCGTCCCCCCGCCACATCGACCTTCCGCTTGCGCGTAGTGCCTTCGTGACGGGCTTCGACCTAGTCGCGCTCCGTGCTCGGTGCACCGCCAACCTACGGCGGCAGGAGAGCCAGGTCAAGCAGGCCGCGGAGGAGAAGTCCGCAATTTGCGCGGTTTCCTTCCCGGAGCCGGGCACGGTGCTCGACGACGGGACGCCGACTACGATGCCGCGATGCGCGGCGGACGGACGTACGTGCTCGCCGTCGCGCTCCTCGGCGCTGCGGCGCTGCTCACGATCGCCGGAGTGGGGGACCAGGCCGGGTTTCCCGACTGGCAGGCCTTCGTGCTCGGGGTCGTGCAGGGCGCGACCGAGCTGCTCCCGATCTCGTCTTCCGGACATCTCGTGCTCGTCCCGTGGCTCGGGGACTGGACGTACCTCGAGCAGCACGACGACTTCAACCACACGTTCGACGTCGCGTTGCACCTGGGGACGATGCTCGCGGTAGGGGGCTATTTCTGGCACGACCTCGTCGCGATGGTGCGCGCCTTCTTCCGGACGCTTCGCACCCGCAGGCTGGAGACGCCGGACGAGCGGCTCGCCTGGATCGTCCTCGTCGCGACGATCCCGGCCGGCGTCATCGGCCTCGCGCTCGAGGACACGATCACCGCGCACCTCGGCGAGCCCTGGCAGATTGCGATCCTGCTCGCGGTATTCGCCGGCCTCCTGTGGCTCGTCGACCGCCGACCGGCGACGCGGGAGGCACACGAGCTCTCCCTCAAGGAGGGCCTCGCGGTCGGCTTTGCTCAGGCGCTCGCGCTCGCGCCCGGCGTCTCGCGATCCGGGATCACGATCTCCGCCGGCCGACTGTTCCGGCTCGACCGGGACGCCGCCGCGCGCCTCTCGTTCCTCCTGCTCGTCCCGACGGTGCTCGGCGCGGTGCTGCTCAAAGGGCTCCAGGACGTCGTCCTGGGCGATCTGCCCGCCGGGTGGAAGGGGCCGTTCCTCGTCGGGGTGCTGTCCGCCTGGGGCACCGGGCTGCTCGCGATCGAGTGGCTCCTCGGCTACGTGCGGCAGCACACGTACGGGCTGTTCGTCGTCTACCGTCTCGTGGCGGCCGCGATCATCGTCCTCCTGATCGTCACGGGCGCGCGCGCCGCGACCTTCTGAGCGAGCGGCGGGGCGGGGGCAGACCTGCCGCAGGGTTCGAAATATCGCTACTTGACATAACGCGCATTACCGTGCGTCGCGCTTGCAGGCTCAGCGACGCTCGGCGGTGCAGAAGCCGCAATGCGGCTGGAGCTGGCCGAGCTCGTCCGGGAAGAACCGCCAGCCGTAGCGCTCCGCCTCGACCTCGTTCTCGACGACCGCGCCGCAGTCGACACAGCGGACGAACCAGTCGAGCATGCGCAGCGCCGACGCGCAACTCAAGCAATACGTTCCCGGGACCGCAGCCGAGGGCGGGCTGATCGTCCAGCCGCGATCGGTCATGCCTGTCTCATCGGCGCTGCGCCCGCAGCCGTCGCACCGCGCGGGGGCGCGCCTCCGCTCTTCGTGACGTTGCTCGCTCACTTCCCTCCCCTGATCCGCACCCTACGGAGGATTCGGGCCGGCGCCAGTGGCGTTCGACCGGAAGAGGGGTTGCGGGCGTCGGCCAACTGTGGGAACCTCGTAGAGAGCCGCCGTCGCACGGTCCGTTCCCTCGATCCCCCCGTGACCACCGTCGACATCGAAGGTCTGCTGGCCCAGGAGGAGCTCCGGGCGCTGCTCGACGCGTGCGAGCAGCGGGGCTCGATCCGCGCGCCGGAGGTGCACGACATCGTCGAAGCGCACGAGCTGACCGGGCTCGAGCACGAGGCGCTCGTCCGGGAGCTCGACAAGCGCGGCATCGAGATCGTCGAGGCGAAACCCGTCGAACGCCCACCCGTCGTTCTGACGCCGGTCGAGTCGACGACCGACGCCCTGCAGCTGTTCCTGCGGGAGGCCGGCCGCCACCGTCTCCTCACCGCCGCGCAGGAGGTGTCACTCGCGAAGCGGATCGAGGGCGGAGATGCGGGTGCAAAGGAGGAGATGATCCAGGCGAACCTCCGCCTCGTCGTCTCTATCGCCAAGAACTACCGCAACCAGGGCCTTCCCTTCCTCGACCTGATCCAGGAAGGCACCCTCGGTCTCATTCGCGCGGTCGAGAAGTTCGACTGGCGGCGCGGCTTCAAGTTCTCCACGTACGCGACGTGGTGGATCCGCCAGGCGGTCGCCCGTGCGCTCGCGGACAAGGCGCGCACGATCCGGATGCCGGTCCACATCGTGGAGCGGCTCCAGAAGATCAATCGTGCGGAGCGCTCGCTCTGGGCCCAGCTGGGCCGCGAGCCGACACTCGAGGAGATAGCCGACGAGGCGTCGATCACGACGGAGCAGGTGCTCGAGGTGCGTGCTGCCGCGCGCGCTTCGACGAGCCTCGACGCGCCCGTCGGCGATGACGAGGATGCGACGCTCGGCGACTTCGTCGCCGGCGACGAGCCGCTGCCCGAGGAGGAGGTCGACGTCCAGCTCCGCCGCCAGGTCCTGCTCGACGCGCTGCTGTCCCTGCCCGACCGCGAGCGCGAGGTCGTCACGCTCCGGTACGGGATCGACGGCAACGAGCCGCGCACACTCGAGGAGATCGGTCGCCGACTGGGACTGACGCGCGAGCGCGTGCGCCAGATCGAGCTCGATTCGCTGCGCCGCCTCTCGCTGCTCCGCGAGATGCAGGCCGTGCAAGGCTGATCTACAGGCTACGCCCGGATGTAGAGCTCGAGCCCGGGTGCGGCGTGGCGCAGCTCGCGCAATGCCCGCGTCTCGAGCTGGCGGACACGTTCCCGCGTGATCCCGAGCTCGACCCCGACCTGCTCGAGCGTTCGCCCGCCGGAGCCGTCGAGCCCGTAGCGGAGGACGAGGACGCGCTGGAGCCGCGGCTTCAGCTGCGAGAGCGCCCGCGCGAGCTCGGTGGAGCGCAGCCGCAGCGCCGTCTCCGCCTCGGGCTCGATCGCATGGACGTCCTCGATCAGGTCGCTCATGACGCTCTCGCCGTCGCCGACGGGCGTCTCGAGGCTGACGTGGTCCTGCACGAGGTCGAGGAGCTCCGAGACACGCAGCGGCGTCAGCTCCGTCTCCGCGGCGATCTCGTCGAACGTCGGGTCGCGGCTCAGCTGCTGGCCGAGCGCTCGCCTGGCCCGCTGGACACGGCGCACCTGGTCGGCGATGTGGACGGGAAGGCGGATCGTCCGGCTCTGCTCGGCCAGCGCCCGCTGGACGGCCTGCCGGATCCACCACGTCGCGTAGGTCGAGAGCTTGAAGCCCATCGTCCAGTCGAACTTGTCGACCGCGCGCATGAGGCCGAGGTTCCCTTCCTGGATCAGGTCGAGGAGCGGCACGTCCGCGCGCGTGTAGTTGCGCGTGATCGACATCACCAGGCGCAGGTTCGCCTCGACGAGCCTCCGTCGCGCGACCTCGTCGCCCTCGTCCTTGCGCTGCGCGAGCGCCCGCTCCTCGGCAGGCGTCAGAAGACGGCCGTCGCCGATCGCCCGGACGTAGAGCTTCAGCGGGTCCTGGACCGGCTCACCGGTCTCGACCTCGTCGGCCGCGTCGTGTGCAGCGTCGAACAGTGGCTCTGCAGCGTTCATCTCCACGCAGGACGTATCGGCCGTCCGCGTCCCCCCCTTGAGGTATCAACGAGGCTACCTCGCCTTCCTGGACCTCCAACTGGTCGTTCGGCCTGTCCTCTGCGACCGAAGGGCTAGACGAGTGCCCGTATCCGAGGAATCGACCGCCGGAATCCGAACACCTTGCTCACGGATCTCCGACTACGGTGAGACGTGGGCCGTCCGGCCTACCCTGTAGGACCATCCGCATGTGCGGCATCGCTGGCTACAGCTTCGGCAACGCTTCGCG
The DNA here is from genome assembly GCA_035716065.1 of Gaiella sp. Lineage (GTDB taxonomy): Bacteria > Actinomycetota > Thermoleophilia > Gaiellales > Gaiellaceae > Gaiella. Next base: position 19,414 of record DASTKF010000147.1, on the reverse strand, counting down.
AGCGAACCGAACGCTCGCGGCACAAGCCCTGCTCGCCGGGATCGCGGAGCGCGGCGCCGACGCTGTCGGGTACGCGCACCGCGCGGACGGCCCACTCGTCGTCCACAAGCAGCAGACCGGCGCGAGCGCGCTACTCGACGCGGTCGTCCTCCCCCCCGCCACCGGTCAGGCGCTGATCCACGTCCGGGACTACACCAAGGGACACCCGACGATCGCAGCGAACAACCACCCTGTCCGGCACGGACGCGTGACCGGGATCCACAACGGGATCATCTCGAACGACGAGGCGCTGTTCGCGCGACACGGGATCGATCGCGACCAGCCCGAGATGACGGTGGACTCCGAGGCCATCTTCGCGCTGGTGGATGCCGGCGGCACATTCCCCGCCGTGCTGGAGGAGCTCGTCGGCGCAATGGCAGCAGCCTGGATCGACGAGCGCAGCCCCGACGTGCTCCACGTCGCGCGCGGAGTCGGACGGCCCCTCTGGCTGGCGCGAGGGCGCCACGAGGTTCTCTTCGCGTCGACGCGCGCCGCGCTGGAAGTCGTCGAGCAGGCGCTCGGAACGACCTTCCGCAAGACGGAGGTCGAGGAGGGCCGCCTGCTCACCCTCGTCGGAGGCTCACTCGTCGAGGAGCGCCGCTGGAGCCCCGACCGAAGCTATCGCGAGGACGAGGCACTGCCTGCCGTCCGCGCTCCGCACGAGGGGCGCTTCTGCCTGGAGCGCCTGGCCGCGCTGATCGCGCCGGCCTGATCCGTCAGTACGTCTGCGCCATCAGCCGGGTCTCCGGGTGTCAGGGCGCCTCGACCGTGCCGTCCGCGCGCACCTCGACGCCCTCTTCCCGCAGCCGCTGGCTGACGAGGAACTGGAACGCCGACCAGGCGCCGGGGTTGACGTCGACGAGGCGGTAGACCTGCCACTCGGAGAGAAGCGTGGCATCCCGCGCCCGCGCGTCCTTCCACTCGGCCATCTTCGGCAGGTGCCCAAGCTCCCGTGCGAGGACCGCCCCGTCCGCGATCGCGCGCTCGAGGCGCTCCTCACCCACCGGAACGTCGAAGCCGGCCTCCTTGAGCGCTGCCGCGAGCGAGCCGAACGTGTGCCAGATCAGCGACTTCGACGCCATCCGGCCGCGGCGCTCCTCGATGTCTCGCACCGTCGGTGTGCGCCCGAGCTCCTCCCCCAGCTCCCGCAGCTGCGCGACGAGCTCCTCGCGGCTGATGAACCGCCGCGGCTGGAGACCTGCAGCTCGCTTGGCCGCGTTCCATGTGCCGAAGTGCTCGATCACCGTCTGCGGGTGGACGTTCGCCTGCGGGTCGCCGGCGAACTCGCGCATCGTCGGCGAGCGCCCCAGGCGCGCCGCCGACGCGCGCAGCTCGGCCAGGATCTCGTCGTCCGTGTAGCGGCGTCGGAGACCCGCGCGGAACTCGGCCAGAGCGTCGGCGTCGATGCCCTCGAGCGCAGGATGTCGTCGCCGTTGCCGGCCCATGCAATCAATCTAGAGCATTTTCGATATTCTGCAAGTCGGGCAGAGCGGCGACCTTCGACTACCCTCGCGCGCATGGGTGCACGGCTCGCGCTAGAGGCCTCGGCCGCCCGGCTCGTGGGACGGCTCTCGCGTGCCGCGGGACGTGGCGGCGGCACGACCTTGCCGGGCAAGCTCGTCTGGAAGCTCGACCCGGCCGCTGTCGACGCCCTCGCCGCGCGGCTCCACGAGGGGGTTGTCCTCCTCTCGGGGACGAACGGCAAGACGACCACGACCGCGATGGCGAGCTCGATCCTCGCTCCCACGCGGACGCTGGCCTGGAACAACTCGGGGGCGAACCTCGCCTCGGGCATCACCTCGACGCTCCTGAGCGCGGACGGCGCCGATCTCGGCCTGCTCGAGGTCGACGAGTTCGCCCTGCCGGAGATGATGCGCCGGACGCACCCGCGCGTCGTGTGCCTCGGCAACCTCTTCCGCGATCAGCTCGACCGCTACGGGGAGCTCGAGCACATCGCCGAGCGCTGGCGCGATGCTGTCGCCGGGCTCGCTCCGGAGGCGACGCTCGTCGCGAACGCGGACGATCCTCTCGTCGCGGCGCTTGCGGAGGGTCGTAGGAGCACTCTGCTCTTCGGCGTCGACGACCCTCGGCGCGCGCGCAACGGCCTCCAGCACGCCTCCGACTCGAAGTACTGCATTCGTTGCGGCCACCCGTACCGCTACGACGCGGCGTACGTCGGACATCTCGGCGCGTATCGCTGCGAGGCGTGCGGCCACGCGCGGCCGCCACTCGACGTCGCCGCGCGAGAGATCGAGCCCGACGGCCTCGACGGCGTCTCCTTCGAGCTGCACGCGCCGGACGGAAGCCTGCGCGTTCGTCTGGCCCTCCCCGGCCTCTACAACGTGTACAACGCGCTCGCTGCCGCCTCGCTTGCGCTCTCGCTCGGCGTCGCGCTGGACGACGTCGTCGCGGGGCTGGAGCGCTTTCGGGCGGCATTCGGGCGCTTCGAGCGGTTCTCGGTCGGCGACCGGGGCTTCCTGCTGCTGCTCGTCAAGAACCCGGCCGGCGCGAACGAGGCGCTGCGGACGATCGAGGAGGGCGGCGTCCCCCCCGTTCTCGTCGTGGCGCTCAACGACCGGATCGCCGACGGGCGCGATGTGTCCTGGATCTGGGACGTCGACTTCGAACCCGTGCTCGAGCGTGCCGAACGGATCGTGGTGAGCGGCGAGCGCGCGGCTGAGCTCGCGCTGCGCTTCACCTACGGCGGATTCCCACGCGAGCGGCTCGAGCTCGTGCCCGACCTCCAGGCGGCACTCGACCGGGGGCTCGAGCTGACGCCGACGGGTGGCGAGCTCGCCGTCCTCCCGACGTACACCGCAATGCTCGAGCTGCGGGCGATCGCGACGGAGCGCGGGCTCACGCGACCGTACTGGGAGCGCGACGGACGATGATCATCCGCGTTGGCCATCTCTATCCCGAGTACCTCAACATCTACGCCGACCGCGGCAACATCGCGGTCTTCACGCGCCGCGCCGCCGCCCGCGGTCACGAGCTACGCGTCGACCCCGTGACGCTCGACACGACGCTCGAGCCCGGATCACACGACCTCCTCTACGTCGGCGGCGGCCAGGACCGAGAGCAAGCGATGATCGCCCCCGACCTCGCCGCGCGCGGTGACACGATTCGCGCCGCCGTCGCGGGTGGCGCCGCGCTCCTCGCCGTCTGCGGCGGCTACCAGCTGCTCGGGCGCGGGTACCGCGGGCGCGACGGGTCCTGGCTCGAGGGCGCGGGCCTCTTCCCGCACGAGACGCTCGCCGGCGAGACCCGCATGATCGGCGACGTCCTGCTCGAGAGCACACTGGACGAGGCTCCCGGCCGCACGATCGCGGGCTTCGAGAACCACGCGGGCCGGACGGTGCTCGACCCCGGCGCCGAGCCCCTCGGGCGGGTCGTCGCGGGGTACGGCAACGACGGTGCCTCCGGCTTCGAGGGCTGTCGCGTGGGCCGCTCGGTTGGCACCTACCTTCACGGCCCGCTGCTGCCCCGCAACCCCTGGCTCGCCGACCTGCTGCTCTCCTGGGCGGTCGCGCACGCGACCGGCGGCGAGCCGGAGACGCTCGCCCCGCTCCACGACGAGCTCGAGGCGGCGGCTCACGCCGTCGCCGCCGCGCGCGCACGAAGCCGCGGCGGGAAGCCCGCGTGAGTCGCTACTCCGCCCAGCGGGCGCCGAGATAGACGCACGCGTCGCCCGGTTGCCACCGGGCCAGGAACCGGGCGATGGGCGGATGCAGCGCGATGCCGTCGAGCTCGTCGGGCGTGAAGAGCCGATGTCCGCGCACGGCCTCGTCGCTCGACATGACGCCCTCGAGCGAGCCGTCCAGCTCACCGGCGAAGACGACATGGACGACGTGCTTCGACCACAGGCTCCGTTCCGGCGAGATCGACTCGACGATCGCGATCGGCCCCTCGACCGGCAGCTCGTTGCGATCGCCCACGAGCCCGGTCTCCTCCGCCAGCTCGCGCTGCAACGCGTCGACGAGCGTCTCGCCACTCGACACACCGCCCCCGGGTAGCAGCCAGTGCTCGCGGCCGCGTTTCTCGTGGCGAATGAGGAGAATCGACCCGCGCCAGTGCAGGAGCGCCGAGACTCGGATGCGCGGCTCGGGACGCACGCGCTACTGCCCCGTGGAGCCGAGACCGCCGGTCCCGCGCTCGCTGCCCGGGAGCTCGTCCACCTCGACCAGCTCGATCCGCGGCAGCTCGACGACGACGAGCTGGGCGATGCGCATGCCGGGCTCGACGACGAACGTCTCCTCGAGATCGGTGTTGTGCAGGATCACCCGGATCTCGCCGCGGTAGCCCTCGTCGATCAGGCCGGGAGCGTTCACCTTCCCGAGACCGTGGCGCGCGGCCAGGCCGGAGCGCGGCACGACGAGCCCCGCATGACCCGGCGGGAGCGCGACCGCGATCCCGGTGCCGACGACGGCGCGCGCCCCCGGCGCCAGCTCGACGCGCTCACAGGCGGCGAGGTCGAAGCCGGCATCGCCGGGGTAGGCCTGCGCCGGGACGACCGCGTCGGGCCGCAGCCGCTTGACCGCGAGCTCGGTCGCCGTGGTCGTGCGGCTCACGACGCCTGCTGCTCCTCGATGCCCGCGACGAGGTACGGCGCAAAGCGTCGCACCTCTCGGTGCGGAAGGCGAGCACGGACGACGACGCCCTCGTCGGTGTCCGTCCGCTCGTCGATCGGTGCCCCGAGCGCATAGAGGTCGGAGAGCACGCGGCCCTCGTCGTAGGGGACGAGCAGCCGCACCTCGTCGAACCGGTCGGCGAACCGCTCCGCGATGCGCGCCTTCAGCTCGTCGATCCCCTCCCCCGTCGCGGCGGAGATCTCGAGCGAGCCGGGGAAGCGGTTGGCCACCCTCCGGCGGGCGCGCAGGTCGAGCAGGTCGATCTTGTTCACGACGAGCTCGACCGGGATCTCGCCGGCACCGATTTCCGCGAGCACGGTCTCGACGGACTCGACCTGCTCTGCGAGCACCTCCTCGAGCAGCGAGCCGTCGACGACGTGGAGGACGAGGTCGGCGACGAGCGTTTCCTCGAGGGTCGAGGCGAAGCCCTCCACGAGCTGCGTCGGCAGGCGGCGGATGAACCCGACGGTGTCGGTGACCAGATACCGCTTGCCGAGGTGCTCGAAGGTGCGTGTCGTCGGGTCGAGGGTCTCGAAGAGGCGGTTCTCGACCGACACCTCGGCGCCGGTGAGCGCGTTCAGCAGCGTCGACTTCCCGACGTTCGTGTACCCGGCGAGGGCGACCGTGGGTATCTCCGAGCGCGTGCGCGCCTTGCGTCGCGTCGCGCGATGAGCGCCCACATCGCGGAGCCTTCTTCGCAGCAAGGCGATGCGCCGATTCGCCATCCGCCGGTCGCTCTCGAGCTGCGACTCGCCCGGGCCGCGGGTGCCGACGCCGCCGCCCACGCTTGCCGTGCCGCCGCCGCCCGCCTGGCGCTCGAGGTGCTTCCACATGCCGCGCATCCGTGGAAGGTTGTACTCGAGCTGAGCGAGCTCGACCTGAAGCTTTCCTTCGGCCGACGTCGCGTGCTGCGCGAAGATGTCGAGGATCAGCTGCGTGCGATCGACGACCCGGGCCGCCAGCGCGTCCTCGAGCGACCGCTGCTGGACGGGGTCGAGCTCGTCGTCGACGAGCAGCACCTCTGCATCGTTGTCGGCATACGCGGCCTTGAGCTGCTCGAGCTTTCCCTTGCCGACGTAGCGGCGCGGATCGGGGTGCGCCCGGCGCTGGATCGTCTCCCCGACCGGCTCCACCCCCGCGGTGCGCGCCAACTCGCGCAGCTCGGCAAGCTCGCCCTCGGCATCGGCGCCCTTCGGCAGCACGGCGAGCAGCAACCCCCGCTCTGGCTCCGGGCCGACCCGGAGCTCGGGCTCGCGTGCGGTCATCGGGCGAAGTATGCCGAGGTGTTTGTTCGCGAGCGGATTCCGCCAAGCGGAATCCCGCCGCTCGGATCCCCCGCCTTCGGCGGGGGCAGATCCCTGAAGGCGTCGCCTTCGGCGCCGCAACCCCGTCGTCGCAGGAGACAGCGCCGTGGCGGCGGTAGGCTCGCCGGGTGGACAGTCTCGCCGATCGACTTGCCAAGCGAACGCTCGAGCTCGTCGACATTCCCTCCGAGAGCCTCCACGAGGCGGAGATCCGCGAGCGGCTGCGCGCTGCGGTTCCGGTGCCCTTCGACGAGGTTCACGCCGGCGACGAGGCGTTTCTCTGGACGCGGCAGCGACGTCTTGACGCGCCTTTGCTGGTGCTGGCGGGCCACTACGACACCGTCCCGGCCCAAGACAACGTTCCAGGGCGCATCGAAGACGGCTGGGTCGTCGGCTGCGGGGCAAGCGACATGAAGGGCGGCCTCGCCGTTGCGGTCGAGCTGGTGCGCGACCTCGCCGCGTCCGATCCCGGTGCGGTGGACGTTGCGCTTCTCCTCTTCGGCCGGGAGGAGCTGCCCCCGAGCTTCAACCCGCTCCCGGCACTCTTCGACAGCTGTCCAGTCGTCCACGAGGCCGGCCTGGCGGTGCTCCTCGAGCCCACCGACCTCGAGATCCAGGCGGGGTGCGTCGGGAACGTCACCGCACGTGTCGTGTTCCATGGGCGGAGCGGCCATTCCGCGCGCCCCTGGCTCGCCGACAACGCAATCCACCGCGCGATCGACGGCCTGGCGCGTGTGGCGGCGCACGAGCGGCGCGAAGCCGTCATCGACGGCCTGCCGTTCTTCGAGGTCGTGTCGGTCACGCGGCTCCAGGGGGGCGTTGCGGACAACGTCGTGCCGGGCTCGGCGGTCGCGACGCTCAACCTGCGCTATCCGCCCGACCGCACGCCGGACGAGGCGGAGGACGTCCTGCGCGCGCTGCTGCCCACCGATACGACGGTCGAGATCGTCGGCAACTCGCCGCCTGCGGACGTCTCGGTTGACGCGCCGCTCGCGCGATCGCTGCGCGCGGCGGGCGAGCTCGCCGTCGCGCCGAAGCAGGCATGGACGAACGTTGCCGACTTCACGTCGCGCGGGATTCCCGCCGTCAACTTCGGCCCCGGTGCGACGCGCTACGCGCACGCCGTCGACGAGCGCGTCGAGATTACGTCTCTCGTCCAGGCCTACGAGGCGCTCCGCCGGGTCGTGCTCGGCTAGATCATCTACCGTCCGGTCGTGCCGCTCTCCCCCGTCTACCGCGCCACCGCGACCTACCCGTTCGTGCGCCTGAACGAGGCCGCCGCGGAGCGCCGGGCGCGCGGCCTCGAGGTGATCGATCTCGGGATGGGCGATCCTCGCGAGCCGACCGATGCCGCGATTCTCCAGGCGTTGCGCGACGGCGTGCGCGAGCGCATGGGGTACCCGGCAGCCGTCGGTCTGCCGGAGCTGCGCGAGGCGGTGACCGCGTGGATCGGCCGCCGCTTCGGCGTGTCGCTCGACCCGGACCGGCATGTCATTCCCACCCTCGGCTCGAAGGAGGCGATCTACTCCTTCGCCCAGGTACTACTCGATGGTCCCGCCGGCCGCGACACGGTCGTCGTGACCGAGCCCGGGTACCCGGTGCCGGGACGCGGCGCGGCGTTCGCCGGTGCTCGCGTCGTCGAGCTGCCGCTTCGCGAGGAGCACGGCTTTCTGCCCGCTCTGGACGAGGTGCCGGTCGACGTCTGGGACCGCGCAGCTCTCGTCTGGCTCAACTCGCCTAACAACCCGACCGGAGCGGTTGCACCGCTCCCGATGCTGGAGCGACTCGCGTCGCTCGCGCGCGAGCACGGGTTCGTCTTCGCCTCGGACGAGGCGTACAGCGAGCTCTGGTTCGACGAGCCGCCCTCGTCCGCGTTGCACGTCGACGATCTGACGAACGTCGTGGCGTTCAACACGCTCTCGAAGCGATCGTCGATGACCGGCTTCCGGAGCGGTTTCGTCGCCGGCGATCCGGTACTCGTCGATGCCCTGCGCCGCTTCCGGCCGAATGTCGGGACGGCGCCGCAGGAATTCGTCCAGCGGGCGTCGGTCGTCGCCTGGGGCGACGAGGCGCACGTCGAGCGCGCGCGCGACGCGTACCGGCGCAAGCGTGAGCTGCTCCTCGATGCGATACGTGGTCGAGGACTGCGCGACGCGGGCGGCCCGGCGACGATGTACCTCTGGATCGCCGTGCCCGCGGGCGAGACGTCCGAGGGCCATGCGGCGCGGCTGCTCGAGAGCGGCGTGCTCGTCACGCCGGGCTCGTACCTCGGCCCGTCCGGCGAGGGCTACGTGCGTTATGCGCTCGTGCCCACCGAGGGGGAATGCGCACGAGCCGCGGCGATCCTGGAGGAGGTGCTGTGAACGAGCTGCGCGAGCGGATCGACGACCTGTGGGAGCGCGGCGCGCTCGATCCGGAGCCGATCGAGGAGGCGATCGCACTGCTCGATCGGGGAGAGCTTCGCGTCGCCGAGCGCGGCGAGGACGGCTGGGTCGTGAACGAATGGGCGAAGAAGGCGATCCTCCTCTACTTCCGCCTGCGCAAGGTCGAGCCGATGGATGTCGGCGGCATCCGGTACCTCGACAAGATCCCGCTCAAGCGCGTCGATCCTTCGCTCGGCGTCCGGGTCGTTCCGCCCGGGGTGGCGCGCTACGGCTCGTTCCTCTCGGAGGGCGTCGTCCTGATGCCAGGCTACGTCAACATCGGCGCCTGGGTCGGCCCGCGGACGATGGTCGACACGTGGGCCACCGTCGGATCGTGCGCGCAGATCGGCGCCGACGTCCACCTCGCAGGTGGTGTCGGAATCGGCGGCGTGCTCGAGCCGCCGCAGGCCGCTCCGGTGATCGTCGAGGACGGCGCCTTCCTCGGGTCACGCTGCATCGTCACGGAGGGCGTCCGGATCGGCGAGGGCGCTGTCCTGTCGGCGAACGTCTCGCTGACCGCGTCCGTCCCCGTCATCGACGTCACCGGCGCCGAGCCGGTCGAGTACCGCGGCGAGGTGCCGCCCCGAGCCGTCGTCGTGCCCGGCACCCGCCCCAAGGACTTCCCGGCCGGGACGTATCAGCTCTCGTGCGCGCTCATCGTCGGTTGGCGCGAAGAGTCGCACGACCTGCGGCTCAGCCTGAACGACGTGCTGCGCGAGTTCGAGCTCGCGGTCTGACCTTCAGAGATCGGTTGTGCCGACGCAGATGCGCTCGGCAGGCCCTTCGAGGCTCGCCTGCCCATCGGTGATCGTCACGAGAAGGTCGCCACCCGGCATCGCCACGCGCACCGGGCTCGCGCACCACCCGCGCGCGACTGCGGCAGCCGCGACCGCGACGGCCGACGAGCCGGATGCCGCCGTCTCCCCCGCGCCGCGCTCCCAGACGAGCACGGAGACCGCCTCCTGGGAGTCGGGCGCTGCAAGCTGCACGTTCGTTCGCCGCGGAAAGCGCGGATGCGTCTCGATGGCCGGCCCCAGGCGCAACAGGTCGTCGCGGGAAAGCACGTCACGCAGCACCACGGCGTGCGGGTTGCCGACGTCGACGATGACGACGCCGAGCCGCTCCCCCGCGACGTCGAGCACCTCGTCGTCGCCGACCGACACGGCGCCGAGATCCTGCTGCACCGTGTCGCGCGCTCCCGGCCTTGCGCGAACGAGCTTGCTCTCGGTCTCGATCTCGACCTCCGGCCGTCCGCTCTCCCGAAGAAGCCAGGCGGCGGCGATGCGAGTGCCGTTGCCGGAAAGCTCCGCGGTCGAGCCGTCGGGGTTCCAGATACGGACGATCGCTCGAGCCGCATCCCGACCGGTCACCTCCAGCAGCCCGTCGCTGCCGATTCCGGTGTCGACGTTGCAGAGCCGGCGGACACGCGTCGGATCGAGCGTTCCGGCGTCTGGTTGCTCCACGAGGAGGTAGGCGTTGCCGAGCGCGTGCCACTTCTCGAACCGCATCGGGAAGCAGGCTAGACGAGTGCGAGCCCCACGATCTCGTCCGCGAGCTCCTCCGAAGCTTTCGTGCCGTCGAGGAGGACGAGATCGGGGATCCGGCGCATCCATTTGCGCTGGTACGCGGCGTACCGGCGGGTGCGTGCGACGATCGGCTCGAGCGCGTCCGGCCCGAGCTCGGCGATCTCCGTGAGCCCGAGGGTCTTCTCCGCGGTGCGCGACACCTGCCCCGAGAGCGCCGCCCGCACTTCGTCGACGACGCCACGCGCGAACATCGTCTCCGTCCGCTCGCGAATTCGCCGCTCGAGGACGTCCGGGGCGACGTCGAGGCCCACTACCAGCGTCGGGCGGCGCGTCTCCCCGTCCCAGAGCCGATTCTGGCTCGCGACCAGCGACGCTCCCTCCTCGGCGAGCTCGAGTGCCCGAACGAGGCGCTTGCGATCGTTGGGATGTACTGCCTCGGCCGCGGCGGGATCGAGGTCCGCGAGCCGGCGATGCGCAGCGTCCCGGTCGTCGTCCACCTCGCGCGCGACCCGTGCGCGTGCCGCCGGCTGGACGGGAGGCGGCACATCCAGGTCGGCCAGCGCAGCCCTCAGGTAGAGGCCCGTGCCGCCGCAGACCACTGCTGCGCCGCGATCGCGGACGAGCGCGTCGATCTCACCGTGGGCGAGCTCGGCGAAGGCTCCGACGCTCATCTCCTCGCCGAGCGCGCGGATCCCCACGAGTCGGGTCGGTGTGGACGGCTGGTTGGTGAGGATCGGCAGCCCGCGATAGACCTGCATCGCGTCCGCCGACACCACCGCGGTGCCGAGCCGCTCGGCAACCGCTTCCGCAACGGCGCTCTTCCCCGACGCCGTCGGTCCGAAGACGGCAACGACCTCGGCCCGGGCGGAGCTCACCGGGGCAAACCGGCGATTCGGTTCGCCAACCTACTTCTCAGAGGACGTTCGCCGTGTCGCCACCGCCCCGCGCCGTGCCGCCACCACCCCGCGCCGCTCGCGCAACGCACGGCTCGCGCCGCTCGCCCGCCCCGCGGCTGTCCGTTCCCGCCATGTCCATTTCCGCCCTCTACCCGGGCCACCGGCCTCCTCCCCACGCTTCGAGCCTAACGTCGAAATCGACACGTGTCCGTGACGATTCGTGCCGGAAGCGCACCAATTGCTCCACAGCCGGCGTGCCCGTCTTACGCGGCGACGAGCGGTGCCTCACGACCCCTGAGCGTGGTCGAGGTCGACCCCTCGATCCGTACCTGCACAAGGTCGCCGGCGGCCGCCTTCCCGGTGAAGTTGACGGTCGTGTTCCGCCGTGTCCGTCCCCGGAGCAGTGTCGGATCTGTCCGGCTTGGCCCTTCGACCAGTATCTCCTCGAGTCGGCCGACGCGTGCGGCGTTCCTGGCCGCCGCACCACGCTGGACGACAGCAACGAGACGCTCCATGCGCTCGCGCTTGACGTCCTCCGGGACCTGGTCCGGCATCGCCGCCGCCTCGGTTCCGGCTCGGGGTGAGTACACGAAGGTGAACGCGCTGTCGAACTCGACCTTCTCGACGAGGTCGAGTGTTTCCTCGAAATCGCGCTCCGTCTCGCCAGGGAACCCCACGATGATGTCGGTTCCGAGCGCAAGGTCGGTGATGGCCGAGCGGAGGCGGTCGACGAGCGAGACGTACTTCTCGCACGAGTACGTCCGGCGCATCGCCTTGAGAATACGGGTCGAACCGGACTGGAGAGGGAGGTGCACGTGCTCGCACACCGCCCCGCACTCCGCGATCGCGGCGATCACCGGCTCGCGGAAGTCCTTCGGGTGGGGGCTCGTGAAGCGGATGCGCTCGATCCCTTCGACGGCGTCGCAGGCGCGCAACAGCTCCCCGAACTCCGTCCGGATCCCGGGCGCGAGATCACGACCCCAGGAGTTGACGTTCTGACCGAGCAGCGTGACCTCTTTCACGCCGTCCCGCGCGAGCGCCTCGAGCTCGGCGACGATCTCGCCCGGACGCCTGCTCTGCTCGCGTCCGCGAACCGCGGGAACGATGCAGTAGGCGCATTTCGAGTTGCAGCCCATCGAGACCTGAACCCACGCGCTAAACCTGCGCTCACGATGCATCGGTAGCGTCGCGGCGAAGGTCTCGTGCGCTCCGAAGCGGCCTCGCGGCACAGCGTGCCCACCCGCGTCGATCCAATCGCCGAGATGCGGGATCGATCCCGGGCCGAACGCGACGTCGACGAACGGGTAGCGCTCGAAGATGAGGTCGCGTTGCGCCTCCGCGTAGCAGCCGCCGACGGCAACGACGACGTCCGGCTCCCGACGTTTTCGCGCGGCCGCGTCGCCGAGGTACGCGGCCAGCCTGGTGTCGGGCTTCTCACGGATCGTGCAAGTGTTGAAGACGAGGACGTCGGCATCTTCAGGTCCCGCGGCTTCTCCGATCCCGAGCGATTCGAGCATCCCTTTGATCCGCTCCGAGTCGTGAGCGTTCATCTGGCAGCCGAATGTCGTGACGTGGTACCGGCGCATCGGGGTAGCGTAGCCCGGACGCGCCTCGTCCTCGGTCGCGCGGCTCCCGCGCTTTGAGAGGATCGTGGCGTGCCGATCCATTCCCTGACGCCGTACGCGCACGTGGCGGACATCGATCGGTCGATCGCGTTCTACCGCCGGCTCGGACTCGAGGTGCAGAACACTCACTTCGACGACGAGGTGCTCGCGTGGGCATTTCTCAGCACACCCACGCACGACCGGCGCGTCGCCGGCGCCCGGCTCATGGTCGCGGCGGCTGACGGGCCGATCGACGCGTCGAAGCAGGCAGTGCTGTTCTACTGCTGGACCGACGACGCCCGCGGGCTACACGCCGCGCTCGAGGCTGCAGGCATCGATGTGGGCGAGATCCAGCACCCGTTCTACATGCGCGCGGGCGAATTCGAGGTGATCGACCCGGACGGTTACGTCGTGCTCGTCGGCCAGCTCGACGGCGCCTCACCGGCTGCCGGCTGAGCCCCGGCGCGTTCGCGAGCTCGACCACGAGCGGCGCGAGCGTCGTGCTCACACGAGCGTCCGCAACACCTCTACTTCGTCCTCGTCCGCGCCAAGGTACGAGGCGCGTATGACGGCCCAGGCACGCATCCGCCAATCATCGAGCCCTGCCGCCGCGAAAGCCGCCAGCCTCCGCTCGGTGACGTCGCGGCGCATCCTGTAGCCGATCGGGTTCCACAGAAACGACGCGACGTCGTACTCCGGCTCCCCGAGCATCGGCTTCGGGTCGATCGCGACGTAGCCCTTGTCCGACGACAGCAGGTTGTGGTGGTGGAAGTCGCCATGGACGAGCGTCGTCGCTCCGATGTCGAGCCGAGCCAGCAGCCGTCGCGCCACCGGAACCAGTCGGCGGCCGGGCCCCTCCGCCGGCCGGTCGAGCCAGCGAGGGACGTGGTCTCCGATCCAGCGGAACGGCGGACCCGCCGGCTGCCAGAGCGTGCGACCGACGTCGACGGCGATCGAGGTTGCGTCGCCCTCAGCGAGAGGTGCCAGGTCGTCTCCCGGTCGCGCGCGCCCGAGCAGGAGCGCACGCCGGCTCCTGTCCCGGCGGAGCAGCGGAACGGCCCCGTTGCCCGCCCACAGCCGGAGAGCGTCCGCCTCCTCGTCGGACTCGTCGTCCCACGGGGGCGTCACCTTCAGCACCGCGCCCTCGCCCGCGGGCGCGACGAAGGAGAAGCGAGCGAGCCCGAACGGCTCGCCCAGCTCGACGCCCCACTCCGCAGCGACCTCCCGTGCGGTCTCGGCGAGGAGCGCCAGGTCGGGCTGTCCCGCGCCGCCGCGTTCTACTTGGCGACCTCGATCGCGCGCGACTCACGGATCACGATCACCTTCACCTGACCCGGATACTCGAGCTGGTCCTCGATCTGGCGCGCGATCTCGTACGAGAGCAGAGCGGTGCCGTCGTCGTCGACCTCGGTCGGCTCCACGATGACGCGGATCTCACGACCCGCCTGCAGCGCGTACGCCTTCGACACGCCGGCCTTCGACGTCGCGATCTCCTCGAGCGCGGAGAGCCGCTTGATGTAGTGCTCGAGGCTCTCACCCCGGGCACCGGGACGGGAGGCCGAGATGGCGTCCGCCGTGATGAGGAGCACCGCCTCGACCGTCTGCGGCTGCACCTCGTAGTGGTGTGCCTCGATCGCGTGGACGACCCCGTCCGATTCGCCGTAGCGCCGCGCCAGCTGCGCGGAGACGAGGGCGTGCGACCCGTCGACCTCGTGGGTCATCGCCTTGCCGATGTCGTGGAGGAGCGCGGCACGCTTCGCGGTCTTCACACCTGCGCCCAGCTCCGCGGCCATGATTCCTGCGAGGTGGACGACCTCGAGCGTGTGCTTGAGCACGTTCTGCCCGTAGCTCGTCCGGTACCGAAGGCGGCCGAGTACCATCACGAGCTCCTCGTTGAGCTCGCCGCAGTTCGCCTCGAACACGGCCTGCGTCCCGGCCTGGTGCACCTGCTCGTCGAGCTCGGCCTTCGACTGGTAGTACATCTCCTCGATCCGCGCCGGGTGGATCCGCCCGTCCTCGATCAGCTTCTCGAGCGTGAGCTTGGCGATCTCGCGACGGATACCGTCGAACGACGAGAGTACGACGGCGTGCGGGGTGTCGTCGACGATCACGTCCACCCCGGTCAGGTGCTCGAGCGCGCGGATGTTACGGCCCTCGCGGCCGATGATGCGGCCCTTCATGTCGTCGCTCGCAAGCTCGACCACGGTCACCGTCGTCTCCGCAGTGTGGCTCGCTGCGACGCGCTGGAGCGCGTCCGCCACCAGCGCCCGCGCCCGACGGCGTGCCTCGCCGCGAGCCTCCTCTTCCATCTGCCGCACCGAGCGGGCGAGCTCGTGCCGGACGAGGTCCTGCGAGCGCTCGAGCATCGCCGACTTCGCCTCTCCCTGCGTCATCCCGGAGATGCGCTCGAGCTCGACGATCGCGCGCTCCCGGCTCGCCTTCTCCTCCTCCTGGAGCTGCTTCAGATGCACCTCGCGGTCGCCGATGCCCTGCTCGCGCCGCGTGACCTCGACCAGCTTCTGGTCGACCTCCGCTTCGCGTTGCGCGATCCGCTCTTCGACCTTGGCGACCTCGAGCTGACGGTCGCGAACCTCGTTCTCGACGTCGGAGCGCAACTTGACGGCGCCCTCGCGCGCCTCGACCAACGCCTCGCGCCGGATCGTCTCCGCCTCGCGCTCTGCATCCGCCACGAGCCTCCGGCGCTCGTCCTCGCTGCGCCGCACCGAGGAGCCGCTCGACGCACGCAGCCAAATGCCCGTGAGGACTGCCCCCACTCCGAGCCCGACCACCAGCGCGACCACCGTGAGCATCTGAACTCCTCCAGGAGCCTGGGTTGTCCGCGGCGGCGCCGCGGCTGCTCACATCCGGCTTCCCGCATCGCGCAGGACTTCCGGTCCGCTGCTACGTGGCTCTAGGCCGGCGTTCCCTCCGGCGCGCGAACGGCGCGTGCCCGTTGCGTGGAATGGTGGGTGGTCGACACATCGGTCACGGTTTCAGACGAGCTCGGAACTGCGAGTTTGCAGGAAAGTCCAGATGAAGCTCGCTCATCGTAGCGCTCCGCTCCGGATATCCGCAATCAGCGGCTCGAGCGAGTCCTCGGAGAACCCGCGTGATGCCAGATAGCGCAGGGTGCGCGCGCTCCGACCGCGACGTTCGACGATCGCCGCGGCGCGCGCCGCCTCCGTGGGAAGGTCTCCGACCGCAGTCCGTGCGACCGCCTCGTCGACACCGTGTCCCACGAGGTCGTCCACGATCAGCAGGTCGCCTGCGCCGCGCTCTGCGAGCTGCCGGGCGCGGCGTTCCGCGAAACGCTCGTCGTCGACGAGACCACCGCTCTCTGCCCGCTGGAGCACCTCGGCGCGGACCGTGTCACCGACTCCCGCGCGTTCGAGCCGCAGGTCGAGCGACGCCCTCGAGTGCTCACGCCGGGAAAGTGCCCGTAGGGCGACCTGCTCTCCGTGGTGACGGCGCCGCGCCCGGGCGAGCGCACGCGCCCGCGGTCGATCGAGCTCCAGCCCCACACCCAGGCCGGCCTCGACCACGACTGCGACCGTGAATGTCCGCCACAAGACGTCATCGAGGTCGACGGCCACACCGCCACGCGTGGGACGGAGTGCTGTGATGACGGTCACGCTAGACCTCGGCTGGCACCTCCTCCTCGACGACCGGCATCAGCTCCGTCGCAGGCTGGTCGGTCGTCGGCAGGAGCCGCGCGGAAACGACCTGCTCGGGCCCCGCGTCGGCCTGGATCCGCGCGAGGATCGACTGGACGAGGTCGGGGTTCTCCGTCAGAAACGCCGTTGCGTTCTGGCGGCCCTGACCGAGCCGCTCGTCGCCGAACGAGAAGTACGAGCCGGACTTCGCCACGATCTTCCGTTCGAGCCCGACGTCGAGCACGGAGCCCTCCCACGAGATGCCCGACCCGTAGATGATGTCGAACTCCGCCTGCTTGAACGGCGGCGCCACCTTGTTCTTCACGACCTTGACGCGCACGCGGTTCCCGATCGCCTCGGTGCCCTCCTTGAGCGTCTCGATGCGGCGGATGTCGAGCCGCACCGATGCGTAGAACTTGAGCGCACGGCCACCCGAAGTCGTCTCAGGCGAGCCGAACATGACGCCGATCTTCTCGCGGAGCTGGTTGGTGAAGATGCAGATCGTGTCGGTGCGGTTCAGCGTTCCGGCGAGCTTGCGGAGCGCCTGGCTCATCAGCCGTGCCTGCAGGCCGACGTGGCTGTCTCCCATCTCGCCCTCGATCTCCGCCTTCGGGGTGAGCGCCGCGACCGAGTCGACCGCGACGATGTCGACCGCCCCCGAGCGGATCAGGAGCTCGGCGATCTCGAGCGCCTGCTCGCCGGTGTCGGGCTGGGAGACGAGGAGCTGGTCGATATCGACTCCGATCCGCCGCGCGTACGTCGGGTCCATCGCGTGCTCCGCGTCGATGAACGCGCAGATGCCGCCACGACGCTGCGCCTCGGCGATCGCGTGGTAGACGAGCGTCGTCTTCCCCGAGGACTCGGGGCCGAAGACCTCGATGACGCGTCCACGGGGCAAGCCGCCGATGCCGAGCGCGAGGTCGAGCGAGAGCGAGCCCGTCGACACCGCCCCGACCGATACCTGGGCGGCGTCGCTCATGCGCATCACCGACCCTTTGCCGAACTGCCGCTCGATCTGGCCGAGCGCGACATCGAGAGCTTCCTCCCGGTTCATCGAATCATCCTCCTGCGATCAGCGAGACGCGTTCCAGCACCTCGTACCGGGCTCCGGTCGGGTGCAGTCGAGAAAGGTAAGCAGCCGCGTCGGACGGAACGAATGTTCCCGTCCCGGGCAGAGGGGGCTCCAGGCGCGGCCGCTCGCGGAACCGGAGCAGCGTGAGGTGCGGCAGCCACGACCGAGCCTCCGCCCGATAGACGCCGAGCGCCTCCAGGCCGGCGTGACATCGGCCTGCGAGCCGCGTCGCGGCGCCGCCGTGGTCGGCGAGGGCGAGCATCCCGACGCTCCGCGTCTCGCGCCAGCGCGTCGGCTCGAGCATGATCGGCTCCGGTTCGGCCGCGACGGCGTCTCGCAGGACGCGCACGATTGCGTCGACCTCCGCTGCAGGGCGGCTGCCGAGGAACGCGAGCGTGACGTGCAGGTGCTCCCGCGCGACGATGCGGCCGCCCGACAAGTTCGCCAGGCCCCAGGTGGTGAGCTCGTCCAGCGTGGCGGGCGGAAGCTCGAGTGCGAGGAAGAGCCGAAGGCGCTCATCGCCTCCGACGCTACCCGCAGAAGTCATACGTCTTCGTGCCGACTCTGTGTCAGGACGCGCCGCGCGAGGTGCAGCGCGCCGACCGTCGCCCGCGAGCGGACCGTGTCGCGGTCGGCCGGGAGCGAGAACTCCCCGCCGCGCTCGGCATCGGGCATCGAGACGTGGAAGTACACGAGCCCGACCGGTTTCGCCTCCGTCCCGCCGTCCGGGCCGGCGACGCCCGTCACCGCGACACCGACGTCGACGCCCAGCCGCTTCCTCACCCCCGCCGCCATCACCTCCGCGACCTCCGCGGAGACGGCGCCGTGTGCCTCGATCAGAGCAGCGGGCACCCCGAGCTCGGCGATCTTGACCTCGTTCGCGTACGCGACGACCGCGCCCGCGAAGACGTCGCTCGAGCCGGGGACGTCGGTCAGGCGGGCAGCGACGAGCCCGCCGGTGCACGACTCGGCCGTCGCCAGTCGTAGCCCGCGCGCGCGGCAGAGGTCGAGGACCATCTCCGCGACGGACTGCTCGTCCTGGGTAAAGAGGTACGAACGGAGCGGGTCGAGGAAGGCGACCTCGAGCTCGTCGGCACGTGCCTCGGCCCCCGGCTCGACGACGAGGTCGACATGGATCTCGAAGTCGCGCGCGCAGATCGTCGCCTCGACGCCGTCGCCGTCCCCTCCGGCCTCCGCGAGCGCGCGTGCCACGGCCGACTCGCTGACGCCGTAGAAGCGAAGCACCCGCCGGCCGGGCGGCGTCGTACGCGCGAGCACGGCCTGCACGGGCTCGCTGGCGACGGCCGCCGGCCAGAGGCGGCGGAGCTCGCCCGGAGGGCCGGGCATGACGACGTAGACGCAGCGCCGACCCGGGACGACGAGCCCTGGCGCGGTGCCCGCGATCCCGACGACGACCGATCCCTCGGGCACGGTCGCCTGCTTCGTCACCCCGGGAGCGAAGTCGCCGTACGGCCGGCCGAGCCGTTCCGCGACGCGGCGTGAGATCCCCTCGATCGTGCTTTCGAGCTCCGGATCGACGCGGAGCGGGGCCCCGGCGACCCTGGCCACGAGCTCGACGGTGCGATCGTCATGCGTCGGGCCGAGCCCGCCGGACACGAGGCAGATGTCGGCGTCCTCCGCGGCACGAAGGGCCGCCTCGAGGTCGTTCGGGTCGTCCCCGACGATCACGATCCGCTCCGGCACGAGACCGAGCGAGAGCGCCTCACGGGCGTAGAAGGGGCCGTTTCGATCGGTGCGCTCGCCGCGCACGAGCTCGCTGCCCGTGACGACGACGATCGCGCGAGGCCGGCGGCTCACCCGCTGACGGCCGTCGCCCCGGAGACCGTGAGCGCCCGGCCGCCCGCCGGGAACACGTACCGCGCGCCGTTCACCTTCACGACGACGTTTCGCGGCCGGTCGACCGAGAGCGACAGTGACTTCTTCGTGAACCGCTGGGTCTGCCCCTTTTCGAGCGTGCCCGTGTAGAGCGGCGTGCCGTTGCCCGCGCGGACCTCCATGAACGACGGGCCACGGAGGGCATGGATCGTGACGACGACCTGCTGCTGTGTCGCCGTGCGCTTGGTGATCGCCGTGGTGCGGGCCTTGGGCGCATTCACGCCGTCGACCTGTGGCTCGTCGTGGCCGCCGAAGCGCCACGCGGCAATCACGAGCGCCGTCACGAGCAGGATCGCGGCCAGCGCGACGCCGACCGTGCCGGACTCGCGCCGGTTTCGTCGGCGCCTCTGGCGACCCATCGGCGCGCGTGGCA
>DASTKF010000146.1:0-6688 GCA_035716065.1 Gaiella sp. | reverse complement strand
CCTGATCGAGGCGCGCGACCTCACGAAGCGGTACGGCGAGTTCGTCGCGGTCGACGGCATCGACTTCACAGTCGAGCGCGGGGAGACATTCGGGTTTCTCGGCCCGAACGGCGCCGGCAAGAGCTCCACGATGCGGATGATCGGGGCCGTCTCGCCCGCGAGCGGCGGCACGCTGCACGTCCTCGGACGCGATCCCGAGCGGGACGGGCCCGAGATCCGCTCGCGCCTCGGCGTCGTGCCGCAGGACGACAACCTCGACCTCGAGCTCGACGTCGGGGAGAACCTCCACGTCTACGGCCGCTTCTTCGGCCTCCCCCGAGACGAGATCCGCCGTCGCACCGACGAGCTGCTCGAGTTCGTCCAGCTGGCGGACCGGCGCGAGTCCCGCGTCGACTCGCTCTCGGGCGGGATGAAGCGCCGCCTGACCATCGCCCGGGCCCTCATCAACGAGCCGGAGCTGATGCTCCTGGACGAGCCGACCACTGGCCTCGATCCGCAGGCGCGTCATGCGCTCTGGGACCGCCTCTACCGGCTCAAGCAGCGCGGCGTGACGCTCGTCCTGACGACGCACTACATGGACGAGGCGGAGCAGCTCTGCGACCGGCTGGTCGTGATGGACCGCGCGAAGATCGTGGCCGAGGGATCGCCGCGCGAGCTGATCGAGCGCTATGTCGAGCGCGAGGTCGTCGAGCTCCGGCTCGGGGACCGGAACGGCGGGCCGTCGCTCGACGGGCTCGCCGACCACGTCGAAGTGCTGCAGGACCGCGTCGTGATCGGCACCGACGACGGCGACGCGGTGGTGGACGAGGTGCACGCGCGCGGGCTCGCGCCCGAGACCGTCCTCGTGCGCCGCTCGACGCTCGAGGACGTCTTCCTCCGGCTCACGGGTCGGAGCCTGATCGACTGATGGACTCCGTCCGGCGAACGGTCGCGGTCGTCGGCTGGCAGGCGCACTCGTTCCGCCGGCTCTGGCGCGGATCGATCACGACCTCGTTCCTCAACCCCATCTTCTTCCTCGTCTCGATCGGCGTCCTGCTGGGGAGCCTGATCGACAAGTCGAACCCCAATCTCGGCGGTCTCAGCTACCTGCAGTTCGTCGCGCCTGCGCTGCTGGCCACGACCGCGATGCAGACGGCGGCGAGCGTCACGACGTTCCCGGTGAGGGCCGGCCTCAAGTGGCTCAAGACGTACCACGCCGCCGTCTCGACTCCGATCCGCGTCGGCGAGCTCGTCGCCGGGATCCTCGCGTGGTGCGGCGTGCGGGTGATCGTCGCCGTGACGATCTTCGCCGTCGTCGCGGCGATCGGAGGAGCGTTCGTGTCCCCGCTCGCCGTCCTCGCGCCGCTCGCGGCGCTGCTCTGCGGTCTCGCGTTCGGCTCCGTCCTCGCGGCGATCACGTCGAGCGTCGAGGGCGACGAGTGGCTCGCGGCGATCTTTCGCTTCGGGCTCGTCCCGCTCTTCCTCTTCTCGGGCACGTTCTTCCCGATCTCGCAGCTGCCCCTGCTGCTCGAGGCGCTCGCCTGGGCGACGCCGCTCTGGCACGGCGTCGCGCTCTGCCGCAGCCTCGCCACCGACGACATCGATCCGCTGCTGACCGCCGTCCACGTGGCGTACCTCGTCGCGCTGACCGCCGTCGGCACCGCCATGACGGTGCGCGCCCAGCGGGAGAAGCTCCGGCGATGAGCACCCTCGAGACGACTCTCCGCATCTTCCCGCGGCTCCACGCGCCTCGCTCGTGGCGCCTCGTCGAGCGGAACATCGCCAGCTCGCGCGGCGCCTGGCTCGTCTTCGTCTCGGGCTTCTTCGAGCCGCTCTTCTACCTCTTCGCGATGGGCGTCGGCGTCGGCGCGCTCGTGGGCACGGTCGACGTGAACGGGCAGGCTGTCGGCTACCGCGAGTTCGTCGGCCCTGCGCTCCTCGCCGCCTCGGCGATGAACGGCGCCGTGTACGAGTCGGGCAACGTGTTCTTCAAGCTGAAGTACGCGAAGACGTACGACGGCGTGCTCGCCACGCCCATGACCGTCCGCGACGTCGCGCTCGGCGAGCTCACCTACACGCTCATTCGCGGCGCGGTCTACTCGTTCGGGTTCGTCACGGTGATGCTCGCGATGGGGCTCCTCGACTCGCCCTGGGCAGTGCTCGCGATCCCGGGCGCCCTGCTCGTGTCGGCGGCCTTCGCCGCCCCCTCGGTGTACGGGATCACGTGGATGCGCTCGTGGGCCGACTTCGCCTTCATCGAGCTCTGCACGCTGCCGATGTTCCTGTTCTCGGCGACGTTCGTCCCGGTGGACACCTACCCGGACATCGTCCGCTGGCTGCTTCCCGTGACCCCGCTCTACCACGGAGTGGAGCTGCTGCGGGCCTTCACGCTCGGCGACGTGACATGGCTCGTGCTCGTGGACATCGCCTACCTCGTCGGCCTGACGGCCGTGTTCCTCCACCTCGCGGACCGGCGGCTCGCAAAGCTGCTGCTGAAGTAGCGCGTGGCCTTCCACCTCGCCGGACTTGCGGCGCTGCTGTGACGACGCCGCGGCCGAGCGGCTTTCCGGCGAAGAATCGGCCGGCAACGCCCGCATTGCGATGTGCTACCATGTCGCACATGGACGTCGGGGTGCGCGAGCTCCGGAATCGCACGAGCGAGGTGATCGACGCCGTGAAGGCCGGGCAGAGAGTGACGCTGACGGTTCACGGGGAGCCGGTGGCCGACATCGTTCCGCACGAGCGGCGCGTGCCCTGGCTCGCCGGGCCACGATTGCGCGAGCAGCTCGCGCATCGCGCGGCGGATGCCGGCCTCACGGCCGACCTCGACGAGCTCGCCGGTCAGACCCTCGACGAGCTTTGAGCGCCCCGGGCGCGGGCCTCCTCGACACGTCGGTCTTCATCGCCCGCGAGGCCGGCCGGCCGCTCGGCGAGTTGCCTGACCGGGTCGCCGTGTCCGTCGTCACGATCGGCGAGCTCCAGCTCGGCGTGCTCGCCGCCGCTGACGACGAGACTCGAGCCCGTCGCGCGGACACGCTCTCACTCGCACGGACAGCCGACCCTCTCGCGCTGGGCGAGGCCGCCATGGTTGCGTGGGCGGCACTCGTCGTCGATTGCCGGGCAGCGGGGATCCACCGCGCGGTGCGGCTGACCGACTCGCTCATTGCGGCGACGGCGATCGACCGCGGCCTGCCGGTCGTCACCCAGGACGACGACTACGACCGGATCGCGATCGCCCACCCGCGCCTGCGCGTCGTCAAGGTCTGAGCGCGTACTGCAGGAACAGATGGCTCCCGTGCGCCCGGGCCGAGCGGAGGCGGGCGGGTTGCACGTGCTCGGGGAGCAACGCGGCGCCCTCGACGAGCGCGAACGCCCCGGAAGGCGGACGCCCCGCAAGGAGCGGCGACACCGTGAGGAACAGCTCGTCGACGAGACCGGCCTCGACGAGCGAGCCGAAGACGTGCGGCCCGGCCTCGCTGAGGATGCGACGGTGGTCGCGCTCGCGCAGGAGCTCGACGGCCGACCGGATGTCGACCTCGGTGTCGCCCGGGAGCGCGACGACCTCGACGCCTGCGGGAAGCGTGCCCGCCAGGCGCTCCGCCCCGGCGTTGGTCGTGAGCACGAGCGGCGCGTCCTCGAGCACCGCTCGGTCCGACGGGATCGACCCCGAGGCGGTGAGGATCGCGACACGCGCCTGCGGCTCGAGGCCGAGCTCGCGACGGAGCTCGCCGTACGCTTCCGCGGCGGCAGAGAACACCGTGTCGGGCTGCCACCGCCCGCGCGCCGACGCCCGCAGCGTCCCGCTGCCGATCAGGACGACGTCCGCCGCAGCGCGCAGGAGCCCCATCACGAAGCGATCGGCGTCGCTGCCGCCCGAGACGATCCGGTTCGAGTCGGGAATGGACGGGAGCGCCACGACGCCGTCGATGGTCTGCACGAAGTTGGCGTAGAGGCACCGCTCCGGCAGCGCCAGGTCGCCGCCGTACAGGCGCCGCAGCCCGGGCGGCAGCACGACGCCGAGCTCGGGCCCGGCCGAGAGCAGCGCGAGCGGCCGGAGGCCGCTCATCGGGCGAGATCGAGGAACTCGCGCCGCAGCTCGGCGTCGCGATAGACGCCACGCCACGCAGTCGTCGTCGTGCGGGAATGCTCCTCGACGCCGCGCATCTGTGTGCAGAGGTGCGACGCCTCGAGCCGTACGGCGACGCCTTCGGGCTCGACGAGCGCGATGAGCGTGTCGGCGATCTGCTCACCGAGCCGCTCCTGAACGGTGAACCGCCTCGAGAAGAGCCGGACGAGCCGGGTCAGCTTGGAGATGCCGATGATCCGCTCGCCCGCGATGTAGCCGACGTGCGCGTGGCCGTGGAAGGGCAGCGCATGGTGCTCGCAGAGCGCGGAGAAGGCGATCGGCCCCTCGACGATCTGGGCAAACGGCTGGCCTCCGGCGGCGTCGCTCTCGGTCGGGAACGTCGTCACCAGCTTGGGATCGCCGTCGTACCCGGACGTCGCGTCGTAGAGCGCGCGCAGGAAGCGCTCGGGGGTGTCCCGCGTCCCCGGCGTCCCGAGCGGGAGCCCGAGCGCGTCGAGGATCTCCGCCATGTTGCCCCGGTACCTGGCCCAGTCCTCCGGCGGGATCTCGCGGGGCAGCGACAGGGCCGGTGCGGCCGGCTTCAGCTCGACGACGGTCTCCGACATGTGATGGCTCCTTCCGTTTCAGGTTGCGAGGGCGACGAAAACGAGAACGACGGCGAGCGCCGTGTGCTGGGTGGCGAGCCCGAGGTTGTGGAACACCCCGAGCGTCGTGAGGCTCGGCCGGCGGCGGACGATGCGGTCGGCGAGACGGTCCTGCGGTGCGTACACGAGCTCGTAGAACGTGCGCGCGAGTCCGCCGCCCTCCGGCATCGCCTCCGTCCCGCAGTACAGGCGCCGCAGGTTGAAGTTCAGGCTGAGGACCAGCGTCGACGCCAGGAAGCCGCCGAGCGCGAGCAGCGGACGGCCGGTCGCGTAGCCGATCGCCGCGAAGAGCGCAGCGTTGACCACGAGGTCGCAGTCCGAGTCGAGGTAGCGCCCGAACGCCGTCACGCGGCCGGCGGCTCGTGCGAGCGCGCCGTCGGCGCCGTCGAGCACCGTCTTCAGAACGACGAGAGCCGCGGCGGCGATCAGGTTTCCGCGCGCGATCTCCGAGGCCGCCGCGAGGCCCGCGAAGAGCCCGGCGAGGACGACCGCAGGCGGCGGGACCCGGAGCGGCAGCAGCGCGAGCACGACGAGGTGCGCCAGCGGCCGGTAGAGCGCGTCGGCGACGAGCTCGCGGGTCGGCGTGTGTTTACGCGAGCGCTCGAGGAGGGAAGAAGCACTGTCGTGAGCGAGGACGGAGACTGGGTCGAGCGCGACGGCGCCCTCGAGCGGACGCTCGAATTCGACGGATTCCGCGACGCGATCGGATTCGTCGACCGGCTCGCCGACCTCGCGGAGTCCGAGAACCACCATCCCGACATCGCGATCAGCTACCGCCGAGTCACGGTCCGCTGGACGACGCATTCCGCGGGCGGCATCACGGACCGGGACCGCGAGCTCGCCGCCCGCACCGACGAGCTGCTCTGAGCTCACGCGAGCAGCCCCTGTAGCGCGTCGCTGCCGACCGGCTCGGCCGCGCGGATCAGCTCCGTCGCGGCGTCGACCTTCCCCCAGACGTCCCAGAGCAGGAACCCGCGGGCGTGCCCGTCGGCGTCGCGGTACGCGACGACGCCCTTGCGGAACGGCTCCTGCCACTCCGCAATCACGTCCAGGCGCGCATCGAGCTGCCCGACCGCCTCGTACCCGAGATCGAACATGTCCGAGTAGAAGAACGGGAGGTGGTCGTATGGCTCGTTTGCGCCCGCCATGTTCCGGCCTACCTGGTACCCGTGACTCTTGGCGTGGTCCTCGTGCTCGACCCGCAGGTCCTGCCCGAGATCGCGCGCGGGGAAACGCGCCACGTCCCCTGCTGCGAAGACGTCGTCGCGGCCCGCGACGCGGCCGCGGTCGTCGACCGGGATGCCGTTGTCCGCCGGAAGCCCGGCCGCAGCGGCGAGCTCGTCGCGAGGCACGATGCCGAGACCGGCGACGACGATCTCCGCATCGAGCGCGGCCCCGTTCTCGCCTTGGACCCGGAACCCGTCGCCGTCCCGCTCGATCGACGCCACCAGCTCCCCGGGGCGCACGTCGACGCCGCGCCCGCGGTAGTACTCGTTCAGGAACAGCGCGAGGTCCGCGGGGTAGATCCGCGCGCCGATCGCATCCTCCGGGAAGACCATGGTCACGGCACACCCGTTCGCGGCCAGGGATGCGGCGAGCTCGGAGCCGATGAACCCGCCGCCGATGACCACGACCGACGTTCCTTCCTTCGCGGCCTCGCGAACGGCCCGGTAATCGGCGACCGTGCGGTAGTACACGACGCCTGGCGCGGCGCCCGGGATCTCGCGCGGGCGCCCGCCCGTGGCGAGCAGCAGCTTCTCGTAACCGTGGGTCTCGCCACGGTCGTCGGTCACGGTTCGGGCGTCGAGGTCGAGTGCGACTGCCTCGCGGCCGAGCAGCAGGTCGACTCCCTGCTCGTCGGTCCCGCGCCAGATCGAGCTCTCGTCCTTGCCGAGCCACAGCCCCTTCGAGAGCGGCGGGCGCAGGTACGGCGGATCGGGCTCGTCGCCGATCAGCCCGATCGACCCTTCTGCGTCCA
>DASTKF010000145.1:0-3256 GCA_035716065.1 Gaiella sp. | reverse complement strand
GCGAGCGCGAGCCACTGCTCCCACGTAACGCCTTCCTGGCCCTCGATCATCAGGCAGACGTCCATGCGGGGACTGTACGCGCCGAGGCGTCGCGGCTCAGGCCGTCTGCTTCTTGCGCCAGCTCGTGAGGTCGAAGACCTTGTTGAGCTCCTTGAGGACGACGCGGGCGATCATGTCGCCGCCGGCGCGCTCGAAGTGGACCCCGTCGCCGGCGCGCACCTTCTCGAGCTGACCCGAGCCGTTCGGCAGGTACTGCGTGTAGCCGCCGTCGTCGCCGGCGAACATCGTGTACGTGTCGACGTAGGCGGCGCGTCCGGGACGCCTGCGCGCCTGCTTCTCCGCGACCGCATTGACGACGTCGAACCGTGCCGTCTGGTCCGGCGAGCTCGTCTGCGGCAGGCCGATCCAGATTGCGAAGGCACCGGCGCGGTTGATCGTGTCCATGACGCCGCCGACGCGGCGGCCGTACTCCTTGCGCCAGGCCCAGCTCCCGAAGTCGCCGACGGACGTGCCGTCGGGGAGCCCCGTCATGTACGCCTTATCGTCGTTGCCGCCGAACGCGAGCACGACGACCTTCGGGCGGAGCTCCTTCACCTGGCGGCGAATCTCGTCGAACCAGTTGAACACGTCCGGCCGGGTCAGGCCGGTCGCGACGCGCCCGTCCACCGTTCCGACCGGCTCCATCGCGGGGCTCGAGCCGGCGGCGCGCACGATCGCGTAGCCAGGCGTGATCACGAGCGAGTCGCCCGCGATCCAGATCCGGAGCTTCTTCTTCGGCGAGAACGCGGGCTTCCGCGGCGGCGTGGGCGTGGTGGGCTTCGGCCTCTTCGTCGTGGCGCGCGGGGTCGTCGTCGCCGGGGTCGTGGCTCCCACCGTGGTCGGAGGGAGCCCCAGATCCGTGTCGATGTCGTCGTTGCCCGACCTGCCGACAGTCGCCTGGACTCCCTTGCGCGGCCGATCGAGCAGGAGCGCGTGGCTCACGCCAGCAAGCGGCCCGGTCAGGGCGAGCGCGACGTCGCGCTCCCACCCGGCCGGCTTGTTGTAGGCGTTCTTGTGGGCTCCGGGCGCGTTCAGGACCAGCCCGATCGCGAGTGCGAGCACAGAGACGACGAGCGCGTGCCCCGCGCTCGCAAGCTTCCGCGGTGGGCCGTCGTCGCCGTCCGGCCGTGCGCGGCGACGCGGCGGCGCCTCGGGCGGCGGATCGGGGGGCGGGAGCGCCTGCTCGAGGGTGCGGGTCTCCTCGTCGGGGAGCGGCGGCAGCTGGGGTAGCGGACGATCGGCCATCAGAACTGGAAGTAGATGAAGGGTGCCACGCCCTCCGGGCCGAGGACGCTCGTCAGCATCAGGGCCAGTGCGAGCACCGTTGCCTGTCCGAGAACGGGGAGCCGCGAGAAGCGTGCCATCACGACCCGTGGCAGGCGCGTGGGGAGGTACTGCGAGCCGATGCCGACCGCGATCGCCAGCAGCACCCCGCTCGTGACCAGCGGCGACGGCTCACCCCAGGCGGTGAAGAGGCCCTCGATCATGTCCCACGCGGACCCGAACGAGTCCGAGCGGAAGAAGATCCACGCGAAGCAGACGAAGTGAAAGGTCAGGATCCGCGCTCGCCACCGCGGCCAGCCCGCGAGTGGACGCGCAGGCGCGGGCCTCCGGCCGTGCCACCAGCGCTCCCCCGCCAGCGCGACCCCGTGGAGCCCGCCCCATACGACGAACGTCCACGCGGCGCCGTGCCAGAGCCCGCCGATCAGCATCGTGAGCATCAGGTTCCGATAGGTGAGGACGGTCCCCTTCCGGTTCCCGCCGAGCGGGATGTAGACGTAGTCGCGCAGCCAGCGCGAGAGCGTCATGTGCCAGCGCCGCCAGAAGTCCTGCACCGACACCGCGGCGTACGGCGAGTCGAAGTTCTGCGGGAACGTGAAGCCGAGCAGGAGCGCGATCCCGATCGCGATGTCGGTGTAGCCCGAGAAGTCCGCGTAGATCTGCACGGCGTAGGCGTAGACCGCGATCAGGATCTCGAGCGACGAGTGCTGCCCCGGGGTCGCGAAGACCTGGTCGACGATCGACGAGGCGAGGTAGTTGGCGATCACGACCTTCTTGAAGAGGCCAGTCGCGATGAGGTAGAAGGCGCGGCTCGTGTCGACCCGGCGCGGGTCGCGCGGGGTCTCGATCTGCGGGATCAGCTCGCCCGGCCGCACGATCGGCCCCGCCACGAGGTGGGGGAAGAACGAGAGGTACACCGCGAACTTCTCGAGCGTCGTCGGCTGGAAGTCGCCGCGGTAGGCGTCGACGACGTAGCTGATCGCCATGAACGTGAAGAAGGAGACGCCGACCGGCAGGACGATCGCCTTCAGCGAGAGGGGCAGGTCCATCCCGACGTACGACGCCAGGTTGTCGCCCGAGGAGACGAAGAAGTCGTAGTACTTGAAGTAGCCGAGCACACCGAGGTCGCCGGCCAGCGCCAGGATCAGCAGCGCCCGCCTCTGCGACTGGACGGTGCTCCGCCAGATGCGGACGGCGAGGAGCTGGTTCCAGAGGGTGCAGGCGGCGAGGAGGAAGACGAAGCGCCAGTCCCACCAGCTGTAGAAGACGTAGCTCGCGACGATGATGAACGGCCGCCAGCGGTGCGGCCAGGGCATCGTCAGCCACGAGAGCGGCAGGACGACGAGGAAGAAGAGAGCGAAGGTGGCGGTCGGGAACAGCACCGGCGAGGAAGCCTAAAGTGGGGTCCCGCGGACGAGGCGACTCGTGGGCATCCTGCCGGGCGCTTCGCGATCGCGGATGCGACCGCCTTCAGGGATGTGCCCCGCCGCGGGCGGGGATCCGAGCGGCCGGGATCCGCTCCTGCGGATTCCGGCCTTGCGAACGAGCACTAGACGGCAGGGCGTTGCTCGACGGTTGCCTCCGGATCGTCCCCGGCGGCGACGGGCGGTAGGCGGGTCACGGCCGTGACGGAGTCGCCGGTGCCCTCGAGCAGCGTGTGCTCGACGGGCGGGCTGAACCACGCCGGGTCGGCGACCGCGGGAGCGCTCGGCGCGGCGACGTAGACGGGCTGCTCCGGCTGCCGGTCGGCGCGCGACCTCGACCAGGCGATGCACATCGAGCGCGACGGCGACGGGTACGTCGTGCACTACGCGATCGCCGACCTCAGCGCCTTCATCACCCCCGGAGACCCGGTCGACGAGGAGGCCAACCGGCGGGGGGAGACGCTCTACGGCGCGGACTCCAAGATCCCCCTGCACCCGACCGTCATCTCCGA
>DASTKF010000144.1:0-4268 GCA_035716065.1 Gaiella sp. | reverse complement strand
ACCTTGAAGGTCACGACACCCTTCGCGGACGCCTTCTTCGACAGCGTGAACTTGAGCTCCGACGGCTTGCCTGCGGTCACTTTGACGACCGTAGCCTTCGAGGCGCCGGATGCGACCGGCAGCGCGATCGCGAGCGCCACGACCATGCTCGCTCCGATCGCGATCAACCCCTTGCTCGTCATGCTCCTCCTCGGGTGGACGTGTGCCGTTACCGGGTCACTATGCCTGCGGGCACCCCGTAGGGTTGCGGAATGCCGTCGCGCCGCGCGCATCCGGCCCCCTCGGCCCGCACCCGCATCCGGCGGCTGCCCGAGCGTGGCCTCTACGACCGCGAAGCGATCGACGCAGTCCTCGACGCGGGGCTCGTCGCGCACCTCGGCTTCGTCTCGGACGGCCAGCCGTTCGTGATCCCGACGCTCCACGCGCGGGTCGGCGACGAGGTCTACGTGCACGGCTCGTCGGCGAGCAGGACGCTGCGGGAGCTCGCGGGCGGGGTCGCAGCCTGCTTGACGGTGACCCTGCTCGACGGGATCGTCTTCGCGCGCTCGGTGTTCGAGCACTCGATGAACTACCGCTCGGTCGTCGTTCTCGGGACGGCGTCGCCGGTGGTCGAGCGGGACGAGAAGCTTGCGGCGCTCGAGGCGTTCACCGAGAAGCTCCTGCCGGGGCGCTGGGCGGAGTCGCGGCCGCCCACTCCGACGGAGCTCAAGGCGACGTCCGTGCTGCGCATCTCGCTCGAGGAGGCGTCGGCCAAGATCCGCGACGGCGGCCCCGAGGACGGGGATACCCCGGATGCCGACCTCGACGTCTGGGCGGGCTACCTCCCGCTCGCCGTGACGGCGCTCGATCCCGTGCCCGACCCGTCGCTCCGTCCGGGCATCCCGGTGCCCCCCGCGCTGCGGCCCTACCGCCGCCCCGGCCTCGTCGAGTAGCGACACTTCTCCCCGTGCTGACGCCCGAGTTCGACACCGTCGTCATGAAGTTCGGCGGCTCCTCCGTGGCCGACCCCGACAAGATCCGCCACGTCGCGCGGCGGTTCGTCGATGCGAAGCGACGCGGGTTGAACGTCGTCGGCACGGTCTCCGCGATGGGCAAGACGACCGACGAGCTGCTCGCCCTCGCCTCGGACGTCTCCCCCACGCCGAACCCACGCGAGCTCGACATGCTCCTCTCGACCGGGGAGCGGATCGCGTGCGCGCTCGTCGCGATGGCGATCGACGACCTCGGCGAAGAGGCCGTCTCCTACACGGGCTCGCAGGCCGGGATCCTCACCGACGCCGCGCACACACGGGCGAAGATCCGCGAGATCCGCGGCGACCGCATCCGCGCGTCGCTCGAGCAGGGGAAGATCGTGCTCGTCGCCGGCTTTCAGGGCTTCTCGCGCGACACGATGGAGATCACGACCCTCGGCCGGGGCGGAACCGACGCCACCGCTGTCGCGCTCGCCGCCGCGCTGGGCGGGGCCTGCGAGATCTACTCCGACGTGCCGGGCGTCTTCACGGCCGACCCGCGGATCGTCCCGAGCGCGCGCAAGCTGCCGTTCGTCTCGTACGACGAGATGCTCGAGATGGCGGCGTCGGGCGCGAAGGTGCTGATGCTCCGCTCGGTCGAGCTCGCACGCAATCATGGGGTGCGCATCCACGCGCGCTCGACGTTCTCCGACGAGGAGGGGACCTGGGTGACCGATTACGAGGGAATGGAGCAGGCGATCATCTCGGCCGTCACCCACTCCGAGACGGATGTCGTCTTCACGCTGACCGGGATCCCCGACCGGCCCGGGGTCGCGGCGATGATCTTCGACCGCGTCGCCGGCGCGCAGGTCAACGTCGACACGATCATCCAGAACGTCGTCCACGGCCGGGCGGAGATGTCCTTCTCGGTGCCGGCCGAGGACGTCGTCGCCACCCGAGGCGCGCTCGCCGCGACCCAGGAAGAGCTCGGTGCGTTCTCGGTCGAGCAGAACGAGGAGCTCGGCAAGGTCTCCCTCATCGGCGCGGGCATGCGTTCGCACCCGGGCGTCGCGGCGACGATGTTCCGGACGCTCGCCGACCTCGAGATCAACCTCGAGATGATCTCGACCTCGCCGATCAAGATCTCCTGCATGATCGGCCGCGACCGGATCCCGGAGGCCGTCCGCGCGCTCCACGACGCCTTCGCCCTCGAGGGCGAGCCCCAGCCGGAACCCACCATCTGAACCGGGGTCTGGCACCCGCCAGGGTGCCTGACCCCAGCGTCCGTGCAGGCTCCCGCCGGCCTGCGCCGAAACCCCAGGACGTATGAGCGATCGCACCGTCGAGGCGCTGATCACGGCCGGGGTCGGCCTCGTCGTCGTGATCGCCGTGCGCATGCTCCTCGGGATCGTGATCGGCCGGTACGAGCGGCGGCTGACGGCGAAGGATCCGGCGCTCGCCGCGCGCCGGAGGACGACGCTCGGGTTCCTGCGCAAGCTCGTCGTCGCGTTCGTCGCGGCGATCGCGATCTGGAAGGTGCTCTCGCTCTACCCGAGCACCGACCAGCTCGTGAACGCGCTGCTCGCGTCGAGCGCCGTGCTCGCGATCTTCGTCGGCCTCGCGTTCAACACGCCGCTCTCCAACCTCGGCTCGGGGATGCTCGTCGCGTTCGCGCAGCCGCTGCGGATCGGCGACCGGGTAACGGTCGGCGAGCAGACGGGCTTCGTCGAGGAGATGGACCTCCTCTACACGACGCTCGTCACCGACGACGCGCGCCGCGTCTTCATCCCGAACAGCCAGCTGACCGCGACGATGATCGTCAACCGGACGATCCGCGACCCGCGCCGCATCGTCTCGGCGTCGCTCCCCGTGCGCCTCGGGGCGCCGATCGACGAGGCGCGGGAGACCGCGCTCGGCGCGCTCGAGGGCGTCGAGGGCCTCCACCACGGCGAGTCGAAGGTGCTCGTCGGCGAGGTGAGCGGCAACGCCGTGTGGCTCACGGCGATGGCCTCCGCGCCGCTCGACGCGGACGTGATCCAGCTTGGCTCGGACGTCCGCGAGGCCGTGCTGGGCGCGCTCGGCGACGCCGGGTTCCTCGCAGCCTGAGCACCGGTGTCCGACCTTCAGTCGGACGCCCACGCCTGCCTCAGACGTGAGTGTCGGACTGAGTCCGACACCGGGGACGCGCTCTCACACGCAATCCCTCAGCGCCTGGGCCTCCGGCAGGGTCTCGAGCCGCTTGAGCGTGTTGTTCTCGATCTGGCGGATCCGCTCGCGGGTGACGCCGAACTCGCGCCCGACCTCCTCGAGCGTGCACGGGGCCTCGCCGAGCAGCCCGTAGCGCAGCTCGATCACCTTGCGGTCGCGCTCCGGGAGAGAGCCGAGGGCGGCCTCGATGTCCTCGCGGCGGAGAGAGACCGAGGCGGTGTCGAAGGGCGACTCGGCCTGGTCGTCGGGGACGAAGTCCCCGAGCGAGGAGTCCTCCTCCTCGCCGATCGGCTTCTCGAGCGAGATCGGCATCTGCGCCATCCGCAGGATCTCGCGCACCTCCTCGACCGACATCTCGAGCTCCTCCGCGACCTCCTCCGGCCGCGGCTCGCGGCCGAGGCGCTGGACGAGCTGGCGCTCGATGTGCACGACCTTGTTGAGCTTCTCGACCATGTGCACCGGGATCCGGATCGTGCGCGCCTTGTCGGCGATCGCGCGCGTCACGGCCTGGCGGATCCACCACGTCGCGTACGTCGAGAACTTGAAGCCCTTGCGGTGGTCGAACTTCTCGACCGCGCGAATGAGGCCGAGCGACCCCTCCTGGATCAGGTCGAGGAACGTCAGCCCGCGCCCGAGGTAGCCCTTCGCGATGGACACGACGAGGCGCAGGTTCGCCTCGATCATGTGCTGCTTCGCGCGATCGTCTCCGCGCTCGATCCGCTTCGCGAGGGAGACCTCCTGGTCGGCCGTCAGGAGCGGCACCTTGCCGATCTCGCGGAGGTAGAGCCGCAGGGAGTCGAGGGACGGCTCGACGGTGAGGTCGAGCTTCGGCGCGGCCACGACCTCCTCGGGAGGCACGATCGGCTGCTCGTGGGGCAGCGCCTTGTGCTGCTCTCCCTCGACGAGCTCGATCGAGTGATCGATGAGGTACGTCGTGAAGTCCTCCAGCTGCTCCTTGGTGAGATCGAGGTCCTCGACGGACTTGACGATCTCGTCGTACGTCAGGAACCCCTTCTCCTGCCCTTGCTCGACGAGCTTGTGCAGCTCCTCGACCTCCGGAAGAGCGGTTTCGACCGAGAGCATGGACCCCTTCTTTCTCCCTGGCGGTTG
>DASTKF010000143.1:0-2223 GCA_035716065.1 Gaiella sp. | reverse complement strand
CGACTCCGCAGAAGACCGTGTCGACGCCGTCGAAGAAGCTCTCCGGGTCGAACCCCGCCTCGCGGACGATCTCCTCCACGTCGGCGCCAAAGTCCGTGTGCGCGAGCATGTCCGCCTGCCGCGTCACGA
Organism: Gaiella sp.; assembly: GCA_035716065.1. Taxonomy (GTDB): domain Bacteria; phylum Actinomycetota; class Thermoleophilia; order Gaiellales; family Gaiellaceae; genus Gaiella. The sequence continues at coordinate 2,094 of DASTKF010000143.1, read as the reverse complement.
GGGCGTACGGGCCGCCGCCCCGGCCGTGGTGCTGCGCCGGAAGCCCCTCCCGCGAGCGGGTTCGCTCACGACGCGGGTCGTGCGGGACGGTGAACACGTGCCGACCGCCCGCCCGCAGCACGCGCCCGGTCTCGCGCAGCGCGAGACGGGGGTCGGGCACGTGCTCGAGCGTGTCGGAGGTGAGAACGAGATCGAAGCTCGCGTCCGAGTACGACAACTTCATCAGGTCTTCCTCCGGATACTCCGAGTACGAGAGCCCTGGGTGGTCGGCCAGAAAGGCGTGCATGCGGCCGATGCTGTTGATCTCGGCAATCGCGAGCCGGCGGAAGGACTCCTCCCGCATGAGCTCTGTGATCGATCGGGAACTCTCCCCGTACAGCGAGACCAGCACCTCGGCGATGCGCCGCACCCGCCGGTTGGCTCCGCACTCTGCGCAGAGTTGGCTCTCGCGATCGACGAATTCCCGGGGCCATTCGCGGGCCAGGTCGGCGGGCAGGATCCACGAGTTGCGAACGAATCGCGTCTCGGCGCCACACACGGAGCACGATCCGCGGGTGTCCCCGCGCCGATCTCCGGGACGCCGCAGATGGAGCAGGAGCCAGAGCCCGGGATCGCGGCGGATCAGTCTCATCGCCGCGCGAGGATGAGACGGACGACGTCGCCGTCCTCCCCGCGACGTTCGCGGGCGAGGAGGCCGTAGAACGGACCGAGCGGCACGAGGAGCGGGAAGGTCCTCACGTACGCCGCGTTGAGATTCGGGGAGAGCCTCACCACGTCACGCTCCACGAGCTCGACGGAATCGATCGCCCCGACGAGACGGTCGAGCGCCTCATCGTCGTACCAGCGCTGGAAGAAGACCCGTCCTCCCTCGTCGCGCTCTCCCTCGTCCACGTAGGCGGACGTCGGCCGATATTCGGCCCACGCGACCGGCGCATGCGGCAGCGTCAGCGCGAGTCGCCCCCCGGGTCGCACGCAACGAGCCAGCTCGCGAAGCGCCTCCTCGTCGCCCCGATCGCCGCCGACGTGCTCGAGCACCGAGATGCTCGTCGCGTGGTCGAAGCTCTCGTCGTCGAACGGCAGCGCGCGACCGTCGCCGACCCGAAGCTCGAGATTGGGCTCGCCGCGGGCGATGCCGTGCCACTTCTCGATCTCCTCCGAGAGCTGGTCGACGGACGTCACCCGGACGCCGCGCCGGGCGAGCACGACGCAGAACAGCTTCGGGCTCGCGAGGTCCAGGACGTGCTCCCCCCGGGTGGCGCCCAGACGACGAAGGGCCCATGGAATCTCGAGGTACCGGCTTGGGTCCATCGGAACGACGAGCCGGACGATCGCCTCGCGCAGGTGCCTGCGGCGGGCGAGCTGACGTAGACCGAGCTCGAGGCTCGCGCGATATGGCTCTCCCCATCCCCGCATCACGGGATCCTACGCCGCATGCCGCGGCCCGAGCCGGCCCGCCCGGAGGTCGCGCCAGCCGTCGCGCACGGCACGCACGCCTGCTCTCCGGCGGCCCGACCGCAACGCCTGCGCGAGGTGAGCCGCGACGGCTTCCCCGCGACGGAGCCGGGTTCGCAGCGGGCCGAGCGGCGCCCAGCGTTCGGCGACCACGAGCCCGTTTCGGAGGCCGTAGTAGAGCGTGTCGGGCGACGACGCGCCCCCCGAAGCGGCGGAAACGGCATGCCGGACGACGCTCGCCGGGACCACGAGGACTCTTCGTCCGGCACGAGCGGATCGCAGCGACCAGTCCGTGTCCTCGGCGTACGCGAACAGCGACTCGTCGAAGTCGCCGAGCTCCGCGAATGCGGCCGCGGGCACCAGCATCGCCCCACCGCACGCGCGGTCGGTGACGAACGGGGGTGTCGTCGCGGCGATTCGTGCCCGGCCGTAGCCGCGATTCGACCCGTGATGGCCCCGTCCCGGCCGGAAAGACGCCCCCGCGTACCAGACCGTGGCCGGGTCGTCGCGGAAGACGATCTGCGAGCAGGCAGCCGACGCATCCCCGTCCGCCTCGAGCGCATCGACCAGCGGCTCGACGAAACCCGGCTCCACGATCGTGTCGTTGTTCAGGAGCATGACCAGCTCGGCGCCGCGGGAAAG
>DASTKF010000142.1:0-4643 GCA_035716065.1 Gaiella sp. | reverse complement strand
CGCCGCCGCCGGAGTCACAGCGCTGCCAGGCGAGCGCAAAGGTGATCGGCGGCGTCCCCGTCCACGAGCCCGGGACGGCCGTGAGCGTCTCGTTCAGGACGGCGGTTCCCGTGACGGCCGGCGGTGTCGTGTTCGAGGGCGTCGCCGTGGAGCGCGCGTCTGCTCCGGCGCTCAGGAGCGCCGCGACGCCTACCGCAGCTGCGAGCACCGCGCTCGACAGGAATGTCCAGCGACGCGCGCGCACGCCGCTCACCGGCCGGTTGAGCTCGGACATGGTCGACTCCCTCCTGGTTGCAGCTCTCTCCCCTTGCGTCGCCGCACGCAGTCCACGTGCGAATCCGTGCGAACCACGTTAGGCGCCGCCGCGGTGATGTTCAATTGCGCTTTCCGGCCATGTGGCCGGCTGAGGGCGGGCCGCCCGCGCCTCCGGCGTAGACTCGCGCGCGTGCCTGGCTCCCGAAGACGGCGGCGGCCCATGACGGGGGCTTGTTGATGCCAGGCTCCCGGAGACGGCGAGAGGTGCGGATGGAGCGGGTGCTCGGCACGCCGGCGCTCTTCGCCACCGCCTACGGCAACGTCGGCTCGTCGATCTACTACGCTCTCGGCCTCACCGCCGTCTTCGCCCTCGGGCTGACGCCGCTCGTCTTCGTCGTGGCGGGGATCGTCTTCGCGGCGACCGCCGCGACGTATGCCGAGGGAACGGTCCGCTTTCCCGAGGCCGGCGGCTCGTCGAGCTTCGCGCGACACGGGTTCAACGAGCTCGTGTCCTTCGGCGCGGCGTGGTCGCAGATGCTCGTCTACGTCGTCACGATCGCGACCTCCGCGTTCTTCGTGCCGCACTACCTCTCGATCTTCTGGGAGCCGCTCCGTGAGACCCCGTGGGACATCGTCGGGGGCGCAGTCGTGATCGTCGTGCTCGTCGCGCTCAACGTCGTCGGCGTCACCGAGGCGGCAAAGCTCTCGATCGGGCTCGCCGTGATCGACTTCGGTACGCAGGTGCTGCTCGTCCTGCTCGGGTTCGGGCTCGTCTTCAGCCCCGAGGTCCTCGTCGACAACGTCCACTGGGGCACGGCCCCGACCTGGGCGAACCTGGCGGTCGCGATCCCCGTCGCGATGCTCGCCTACACGGGGGTCGAGACCGTGTCGAACCTCGCCGAGGAGGCGCGGGAGCCGGAGCGGAGCGTTCCCAACGCGTACAAGCTCGTCGCGGTCGCCGTCTTCGCGATCTACTTCACGCTGCCGCTGATCGCGCTCTCTGCACTCCCGGTGAAGATGATCGACGGCGAGCTGACGACGCTGCTCGCGCTCCCGCCCGAGCAGGGCGGCTTCGCGAACGACCCGATCCTCGGTGTCGTCGACAACCTCGGTCTCGAGGGCGGCGTGCTGCGGGCGCTCCAGCTGTACGTCGGCGTGCTCGCGGCAACGATCCTCTTCATCGCCACGAACGCCGGGATCATCGGCGCCTCGCGCATCACCTATTCGATGGCGACCTACCGGCAGATGCCGGAGGTCTTCCGCCGCCTGCACCCGCGGCTCAAGACGCCATACATCGCGCTCGTGCTCTTTGCGGGGATCGCGCCGATCGTGATCCTGCTCCCGGGCGACGTCAACTTCGTCGGGACGCTCTACTCGCTCGGCGCGACGCTCTCCTTCACGGTCGCACACGCGGCGATGGTGCGGCTGCGGATGCGGCCTGACCCGGCGGTGACGTATCGCGCGAGGCCGAACCTTCACTTCCGGGGAGTCGACTGGCCGCTGTTCGCGATCCTCGGCGGAATCGCGACGGGCGCCTCGTTCGTCGTGATCCTGCTGCAGAACCCGCTGACGCGGTGGGTCGGCCTCGGGTGGATCGCCCTCGGTTTCGTCGGGTACCTCTCCTACCGTCGCTGGTGGGTGCGGGCGCCGGTGACGAAGACGGTGAAGGCGCCGCCGGCGTTCGGCGCCGCGCTCGCGCTCGAGTACCGCCGGATCGTCGTCCCCATCGTCCCCGGCCGTCCGTCCGACGACGCGCTCGACGTCGCGTGCCGCCTGGCGGCCGAGCGGGGCGCGCGCGTCGTGGCGCTGACGGTGCTCGAGGTGCCGCTCGAGCTGTCGCTCGACGCGGAGCTACCCGACGAGGAGCGGCTGGCAAACGACGAGCTCGACGAGGCCGTCGCGATCAGCGAGACGTATGGCGTGCGCGTCACCGCGCGCCTCGTCCGGGGACGCAGCGCCTCGGCGGAGATCGTTCGCGAGGCGAAGCGGCGCGGCGCCGAGATCATCGTGCTCGGCTCGCCGCGGAAGGATCTGACGAGCCGCCGGCGCGGCGTGTTCGGGTCGACCGTCGACCGAGTGATGCGGAAGGCGCCGTGCCGCGTCATGGTCACGGCGTCCCGGGAGCGGAGCGCGGCATGAGGTGGTACAGCCACGCGGTCTACGTCTTCGGCGCGGTGTTCGTCGCGATCGGAGCGGCGCTGCTCGTCGTCACCGCGGTGCACGGCGGCGGCGTGATCGGGTTCCTCCTCGGCGGTCTGTTCGTGGCGCTCGGCGTGGCGCGGATCCAGCTCGAGCGTAAGCGCGGAGCCCGCTGATGGCGCGGAAGGTGAGGGGCTTCGAGCGGGTGCTCGACGCGCCCGCGCTGTTCGCGATCGCGTACGGGGAGATCGGGTCGTCGATCTACGTCGCGCTCGGGATCGTCGCGGCCTCGGCGCTCGGGCTGACGCCACTCGTCCTCGCGGCCACGGGGCTCGTGTTCTGCCTCGTCGCGCTGTCATACGCCGAGGGCACCGCGGCGATCCTCGAGACGGGCGGCGCCGAGACGTTCACGCGGCGCGCCTACAACGACCTGGTCGGCTTCGTCACGGGGTGGTCGCTCTTCCTCGACTACCTGATCGTGATCGCGCTCTCGGCACTCTTCTTGCCGCACTACGTCGGCGCAGCGCTCGAGGCGGATGCGCTGCGCGACCATCCGTGGGACATCGTCGTCGCCGTGACGGCGATCGCGCTGATCGGCGTCGTCCGGCTCGCTCGACGGTCACGGCTGCACCGGCCGGCACTGGTCGTCGCCCTCCTCGACCTGCTCGTGCAGTCGCTCCTCGTGGTCCTCGGCTTCGCGCTCCTGTTTTCGCCGACGACCCTCGTCGACGGCCTGTCGCTGGCCCCCGGTCAGGACTGGCTCGACGACCTCCTCTTCGCGATCCCGCTCGGCTTCCTCGCCTACACCGGCCTCGAGACGGTCGCCAACCTCGCAGAGGAGGCACGCGAGCCGGGCCGCACGCTCCCCCGGTCGCTGTTCTCGGCGATCGGGCTGGTGGTCATCCTCACGGTGCTCGTCGCCGTCGTGGGAGTCACGGCGTTCCCGGCCGCGGACGACGGCACGTCCGAGCTCGGCAGCACGTGGCTCGAGGCGCCGCTCGTCGGCATCGTGACCGCGTTCGACGGCGAGCTGCCCGCGCGCCTCGTCGAGGTGCTCCGGATCGCGGTGGGGCTGTCGTCGGCCCTCATCCTCCTGATGGCGATCACAACGTCCATCTCCGGCTGCGCGCGCCTTGCGCACTCGATGGGGACCCACGGCATGTTGCCACGCGCGATCGGCCGCTTCGAGCGCCGGACGCTCGTTCCGCGGCAGACGATCGCCGCGATCACCGCCGTCGCGATCGGGATCGTCCTCGTTGGCGCCGCGATCGGGGACGAGGCGAAGCTGCTCGCGAGCACCTACTCGTTCGGCGTCCTGCTGGCCTTCACGCTCGCCCAACTCGCGGTGATCCGGCTGCGCCGGCTCGAGCCCGACCTCCCGCGTCCGTTCCGCGCCCGACCCGATGTGCGGATCGGCGGCGTCGACGTGCCGCTCGCGGCGCTGATCGGTGCGCCGCTGACCGGCGCCATCTTCGTCCTCGCGATGGTGACGCACGAGGGCGCGCGCTACGCCGGCCCGGCCTGGCTGGCGATCGGGCTCGTGGTCTACGCCGGAACGCGCGTGCGCGAGCGCAAGGGGATGCTGGAGGACGTCGACCCGCGCGCCGCGCTGCCGGTCGGCGCGTCCTTTCGTCGCATCCTCGTGCCGATGAAGCTCGGCGACATCGGCGAGGAGATGGTGGCAACCGCGGTCGCGCTCGCCAAGGAGAGCGGCGCGACGATCGAAGCGATCACCGTGGTCCAGGTGCCGCGCGAGCGGGAGCTCGGCGCGCCGCTGCCACGCAACGTCGCCGAGGAGGCCGACGCATCGGTCGCGGAGGCGCGCGCGCTCGGCGAGGAGAACGGCGTCGACGTGCGCGCCGAGGCCATTCGCGCCCGCTCGATCGGCCACGCGATCGTCGACGAGGCGACCAGCCGGAGCGCCGATCTCATCGTGCTCGGCTCGTCACCGCGCTGGCGGAGGCAATCGCGCTTCTTCTCGCCGACGGTCGACCACGTCCTGCGCCACGCCCCTTGCGAGGTGCTCGTCGTCGCGTTCCCCGAGGGGGTGTTCGACGAGTAACCTCAATGGGATGAAGGCAGTGGTCATCGGGTGCGGCCGGGTCGGCGCCTCGGTCGCGAAGCAGCTCGCCGGCGACGGCTGGGACGTCACCTGCGTGGACGAAGACGAGCTGGCGCTCACCCGCCTCGGCGACTGGCGTGGCGGCTTCGTCGTCGGGCACGGGATGGATCTCGACGTGCTCGATCGT
>DASTKF010000141.1:0-2992 GCA_035716065.1 Gaiella sp. | reverse complement strand
AGGCACGCGACCGCGACCACCGCGGACGCAGCGAGGAACGGCGCCGGGCGCCAGGCGTGGAACAGATACCCGCCGCCGATCAGCGCACCGCCGATCGCGACGCCGCGAAAGACGTGCTGCACGCCCTGCGCGCGCCCGAAGACTTGCTCCGGCAGCACGTCGGGGTACAGGCCGCGGTAGGGCGGCTCGTAGACGTAATAGGCGACGAACAGAGCGCAGAGCATCAGCGCCGTCGTCCAGAGGTTCGGCATGAAGGCGAGTAGCGCGAGCGCGAACGCCATCGGGCCGATCGCGGCGGCCATGAACGGGCGGCGGCGCCCGAGCGGCGTGTGGAAAGTGTCGCTCCACGGGCCGATCACGAGCGGAAGCGTCAGCGCGAAGAACCCCTCGGCCGCGAGAACGAGGCCGACGAGTGTCGTGGAGTCGGTGTACCGGCCGAGGATCGGCGGCAGGTAGGCGGCGGTCGTCGTCAACGACCACGCGAGACCGAGGGCGCCCGCCCCGAGGACGAGCGTGTCCCGCCGGGCCCCGGCGTCAGACGACGACTGTCGTCTCGCCGAGCCCGCCGAGAACGACGTCGACGATCGTGCGCTCGGCACGGGCGACCTCCTCGTCACCGTCGGGTAGCCGGCCCATCACCCACCCCGTGAGGATCTCCTCGAGCCCGCCGTACACGACCCAGCTCGCGAGCTGTGGATCGAGGCCGGGCCGGAACACGCCTTCCGCCTGACCCTCCCGGATCACCCGCTCGATCACGGCAAATCCCTGCCCGATCACCTCGACCTGGGTCGCGAGCTGCGCGCTCCGCCCCACCTCGCGCACCATCACCGTCACGAGGTCGGGGTCGTTCCGCCACGTGCGCAGGAGGATCTTGACGATCCCACGGAGCTTCTCGTCAGCCGGTTCCTCGGAGGCCTCGACCTGCTCGAAGCGCTGCAGGAGCTCGCTCCAGTTCTCGCGGAAGACCGTCTGCAGCACCTCGTCCTTCGAGGCGAAGTAGTGGTAGAGCAGCCCGTGGGCGACGCCCGCCTCCTCGGCGATGTCGCCGACCCGCGAGGTGTGGAAGCCGCGCCGCGCGAAGACGCGGACGGCAGCGTCGAGGATCTGCCGGCGCTTCTCCTCCGCGCCTGCCTGCCTGTCGCGCGCTGCGATTGAACGGTCAGTCAACCTTCGCTCAGTCTAGGGGTCTGGCACCTGTGGGTGCCAGACCCCAGTGACGCGTCTCCTCACCAGGAGGTCACGGGGGACAGGCCTGCGGTGCCAGTCCCCGTTGGGTTGACGGCCCCTACAGGGGCGTCAAACCCAACGCCGCCGGCAGCGCGAGGAGCGTGTCGATCCGGTCGTGCTCGTCCACGTGCAGACCGTCGCGGTCGAGGAGGATCGCCCGCATCCCGAGCGCGCGTGCGCCCGCGATGTCGTCGGCGAAGCTGTCCCCCACCATCGCGGCGTCCGCCGGGCCGGCTTCGAGCGCCGTGAGCGCTGCTTCGAAGATGGAGCGGTGCGGCTTGACGTGCCCGTGGCGCAACGAGCCGACGCACACGTCGACGTCGAGCGAGTGGTGACGCGCGAACTCCTCGAGGTCGCGCTGGCCGTTCGACACGAGGCCGATCCGCAGGCCGTGGCGGCGGAGCTCGGCGATCGTCGGCAGCGTGTCGTCGTAGAGGAAGAAGTTCTCGTGCCGCTCCCATTCGCGCACCAGCTCGACGGCGCACGAGCGCGAGAGCACCGGGTCGCCCCCCATGCCGACCACGATCGACTCGGTGAACCGCACCCAGAGCTCCGTGTCGTGCACGAGCTCCGGGTGGAGCTGCAGCTCCGCGATCGCAGCCAGCCGGGCGCCGTCGTAGCGCTCGGTGTCGAGCGTCAGCCCATGACGCGCGCCGATGCGCGCGTAGCCCTGCGGCCCGAGCTCGGGCCCGGGCCGGAACAGCGTGAAGTCGACGTCGAGGAGGACGGCACGAAGCACGTGGCGAGGATACGCGCAGCGCCTGCGGCCTCAGCGCGCCGCGTACACGCGGCGGCGCCCTTCGATTCCCTTGAGCGTGTGCTCGCCCCGGGTCGTCGAACGCGATGCCGGCGGATCGGCGCGGTCATGGCGAGGACAAGGACATGCCCGGTCGTACGGCGGTGCTCCGTGCGCAGCCCGTCGCGGCCGGAGGCCGGCTTCGCCGGCCGGGAGGCCAAGTGCCGGTGTCCTATGCACGACCCAGAAGAAGGGGGCTCGTGGGGGAAACATGGTTTCCCCCACGTCTCTATCGGGGTGCCCAGATTTGAACTGGGGACCTCTCCGACCCGAACGGAGCGCGCTACCAGGCTGCGCCACACCCCGAGCGCGACAAGGGTAGCCGTTCGGCCGCTCGACCGTCCTCGCCGTAGACTCGACGCGATGGCGGGGCGGGACGACATCGTCGCGTATGCGAACGAGCTGCTCGAGATCGAGCGCTTCCCGGAGTTCGCGCCGCAGGGGCTCCAGGTCGTCGGCGCGCCCGAGGTGACGACGATCGCGTGCGGCGTCTCGTGCTCGCGCGAGCTCATCGAGCGCGCGGTGGATCTCGGTGCCGACCTCGTGCTGGTGCACCACGGGCTCTTCTGGCGCAACGAGCCGCTCCTCGTGGACGCCCGGTTGCGCGGCCGGCTCGAGGCGCTCTTTCGCGGCGACGCATCGCTCGTCGCCTACCACCTCGCGCTCGACGCCCACCCGACGCTCGGCAACAACGCGCAGCTCGCCACGCGGATCGGAGCGGCGCCCGTCGGCCCGTTCGAGGTCGTGGGGCTCGGGTGCACCATTGACGCCGTCCTGGTCGACGACCTCGCCGCGCGCGTCGAGCGCGCTGTCGGGCGGGCGCCGCTCGTCCTCCGCGGCGGCGACCGCGAGATCCGGCGCCTCGCGGTTTCGACCGGCGCCGCGGGGCACGACCTCGTCCGGGCGGCGCACGAGGGCTACGACGCGCTGCTCACCGGCGAGCCGGAGGAGCCGAGCGCGGCGACCGCC
>DASTKF010000140.1:0-6809 GCA_035716065.1 Gaiella sp. | reverse complement strand
CTGACGCTCGCAGAGCGCCTCGAGATCTCTCCGCCGCCGGTCGGGTCACGGTTTGCCCGTCCGGAGGGCCGGGCACTGCGGTAGGCGGCTGCGCTGAGGGGTGTCGAATCTCGCCCTGATGGGTAGACACAGCGCAACCGCGACCACGAAAGAGGTGACGGAATGCCGGTGTGGGCATGGGTGCTGCTGATCATCGTGGTGGTGCTGCTCCTGACGGGCGGCATCGGCTACGGCCGCCGCTAGAGCTTCTGGCGAGGTGACGGGGGCGGGCGCCTGCCGGTGCCCGCCCCCGTTTCTAGAGACCTGGCGCGAACGCGAAACGGGACGGAAGCGGCCGCGGCAGCTGCCGCGGCGTTCCGAACGCGACGACGATCTCCGAGTGCGGGGCGAGGTGAAGCAGGCGCGGGTCGCCCGTGAGCTCCCGGCCGCCGACGTAGACGCGAAGGTGATCGGCGCCGCTCGCGCAGTAGCCGCCGAGACAGCGGCGCGTGAGCCGAACGCCCCACACTCCGAAGACCTCGCCGAGCGTGAAGGTTCGCACGTCGGGCGACTCGACGTGGACGACGCCCGAAGCGTCGTGCGTATGGAGCGGCGAGATGAAGTCCGGTCCGATGCCGATGCCGGCGGGGACTGCGACCCGGCGGCCGTGGACGAACACGTCGAGGTGCGCATGGATGTGGAGCGCCGTGCCTTCGCGGTCCAGCGCGGGCAGGCCCAGTGCGCGGAGGCGCGAGCGCAGACCGTCCGTATTCGCGGGCCACGGCGCCGGCCCGGCCAGCTCGTCCGGCACGGCAACCGCAAGCGGCGCCGCCTCGGCGCCTCGGGCGCGATGCGGACCGAAGGCCGCAACGACGCCGACGGCCGCCACGAGCGTCACCGCACCAAGGGCGGATGCCGTGGCGAGCCGGGAGCGACCGCCGCCGTGCCCGGGCACGGAGCTCGAGCGCTCCTCACGGCGGCCCGCGACGACGATCGCCGCGGTCACCGCCGCGATGGAGACGGCCTCGACGATCTCTCGGTCGAGCAACGTCACCCAGGCTCGACCTCTCCCGGCCCCGGCGCGACCATCGCAGGAGCCAGCATCGCCGATCCGCGAGGCACGACCCATCGGCCGAACGGACGACGGGACAGACGAGGCACCGCTCGTCCGCCGACCCACGAGACCCCGCCGAGCCGATAGCCCGAGCGGGCGATTCTCTCTCCACGGGCGCGGAGCGACGATGCCCTCGAGGTTCCGTTTCGACATCGCAGGAGCACGTCATGGGACGCACATTCGCCATCGTCTTCACCGCAGCCCTCGTCGGCGGGATCGGCGGCGCGGCGATCGGCATCGCCGTCGACGGCGGGCGCTCGAGCGCGAGCGTCCTGGCTGTGGCACCGGTCGCTGCGGAGCCGACGAGCGCTGTGCACACCGTCGCGGCGCTCTCGCCCGAGGCGATCTACCGCGCGGACGCGCCTGCCGTGGTCGAGATCGAGGACACCGTCACCCAGGTCGTGCCACCCACCTTCTTCACCCCGGGCGGGACGGAGCAAGTCGGCGCGCTCGGCTCGGGCTTCGTCGTCGACCGCAAGGGCGACATCGTCACGAACGACCATGTCGTGCAGGGCGCGCACGACATCCGCGTGGGGTTCAGTGGGGGTGGAACGTACCCCGCGAAGGTCGTCGGGGCCGACCCGACCACCGACATCGCCGTCGTCCGGGTCAAGGCTCCGGCGGCGGCGCTCCATCCGCTGACGTTTGCGAGCTCGGGCAGCGTTCTGGTCGGCGATCGCGTCTACGCCATCGGGAACCCGTTCGGGCTCGAGCGCACGATGACTGCCGGCATCGTCAGCGCCACCGGGCGCGACATCCAGGCGCCGAACGGCCACACGATCTCGGGCGCCGTCCAGACGGACGCGCCGATCAACCACGGCAACTCCGGCGGGCCGCTGCTCGACCGCCACGGCCGCGTCGTCGGGATCAATGCGCAACTCGAGGGCGGCACCGTGGACGCCAACGTCGGCATCGGCTTCGCGATCCCGAGCTCCACCGCGCGCACCGTGGCGAGCGAGCTGATCGGCCACGGGCATGCCGAGCATCCGTGGCTCGGCGTCGAGATCGAGACGATCCAGCCGAACGTCGCCCGCGTCGTCCGCGGCCTCCCGGCGCACGGCGTCGCCGTCCTCCGTGTGACGAAGGGCGGCCCCGCCGCCGAGGCCGGCATCGTTGCGTCCCACCGGCAGGTCACGGTCGCCGGCGTGACCGCGTACACCGGTGGCGACTCTATCGTGGCGGTGAACGGCAAGCCGGTCGCTTCCTCGGGTCAGCTGTCCGACCGCCTCGCACCGTTCTCGCCGGGAGATCACGTCCGGCTCGAGGTCGTGCGTGGCTCGACGACCCGCACCGTCGACGTCACGCTCGGCAACGTGCCGGGGTAGCCGCGCGGCGTACCATGAGTGATGTCACGATGCACGAGCAGGGCAAGCAGCGGGTCACCGTCGTCGTCGCCGACGACCATCCCCTCTACCGCGAGGGAGTGGTGAGGGCGCTGCTCGCAAGCGGCAGCGTCGAGATCGTGGCGGAGGCCGAGGACGGACGCTCCGCGCTCGCCGAGATCCAGGAGCACCAACCCGACGTTGCGCTGCTGGACTACAAGTTGCCGGAGCTCGACGGTGTCGCGGTGACGCACGCCGTCGTCCGAGAACAGCTTCCGACCCGCGTCCTGATCGTCTCCGCGTTCACGGACAGCGGCGTCGTCTACCGGGCGCTCGAGATCGGCGCCGCAGGCTTCGTCTCGAAGGAGGCGCGCCGCGAGCAGATCGCGGACGCCGTGCTCGCGTGCGCCCGGGGCGAGAACGTCGTGCCTCCGGACGTCGCCGCAGGCCTCGTCTCGGAGATCCGGCTCCGCAAGCAGACGGATGCGCCCGCGCTCACCCCGCGCGAGCAGGAGATCCTGCACATGATCGCGGCGGGCAAGAGCCTGCCCCAGATCGCGAAGGAGCTCTACCTCGGCTTGACGACGGTGAAGACCCACGTGCAGCACCTCTACGAGAAGCTCGGCGTCTCGGATCGCGCCGCGGCCGTCGCGAGCGCGATGCGGCGGGGCCTGATCGAGTAGGCGGGTGGAGCGGCCTACCTTCCCGGCCTGGTCCGGGGATGCGACCGCGGAAGCCGAGCGCGCCGTCGCGTGGCTTCGCCTGCCCGCCGTCGCGCTGATCGCCCTCGGCGAGAGCATCGGGCCGAACGAGGAGCGGACCTGGTTCCTCGTCACGCTGGCGCTCTTCGCCGCCTGGAGCGCCGGAGTGCTCGCGTACGTCCACCTCCGCAGCGTGGGTGACCGGTTCGCAATCGTCGCGACCGCAATCGACATCGTCGCGATCGGCGTCCTCGCGGTCCTGTCGGGTGGGGCGTACTCGCACGCCCGGCTCGCGTTCTTCCTGATCCCGGTCGCGGTCGCGTTCCGCTTCCGGCCCGCGTTCACGGGGCTGGCGGTCGTCCTCACGACGGCCACCTACGTGATCCAGGCGGTCGTCCACCCGGGCACGCAGCAGGCCGCCGTGACGCGGTTCATCGTCACGCAGGCGGGCTACCTGGCGTGGATCGGCGTGGCGTGCGTGATGCTCTCCCTGCTGCTCGAGCGCCGTACGGAGCTGGCGTCGCGCCTCGCCGCCGACCGCTCGCGACTCTTGACGGACGCCCTCGAGGCGGAGCAACGAGAGCGCAAGGCGCTAGCGGAGGCGCTGCACGACCACGCGATCCAGAACCTCCTCTCCGCCCGCCACGAGCTCGAGGAGGCGTCCGAGACGACCACCCACCCGGCGCTGGCGCGGGCAGACGCTGCGCTGGTCGCCGCGGCGGGACAGCTGCGCGAGGCCGTCTTCGACCTCCATCCGTACGTCCTCGAGGCGGCGGGGCTCGACGCGGCCCTGCGCTCGGTCGCGCAGGAGGCGGCCGCCCGCGGTCGCTTCCGGCTCCGTCTCGATCTGCACGGGCCCGGCGACCACGCACAGGACCAGCTCGTCTTCTCGGCCGCGCGCGAGCTGCTCGCGAACGTCGTGCGGCACGCGGGGGCGAGCCTCGTCGACGTCCGGCTCGCGGAGCGGAACGGCGAGCTCGTGCTCGTCGTGGAAGACGACGGGTGCGGCTTCCCGGTCGGGCGGCCGGAGGAGCGGCTCGCGGACGGACACATCGGCCTGGCCGCCCAGCGGGTCCGGGTCGAGGCGGCCGGAGGTCACATGGAGCTGTGGTCGACGCCGGGGGGCGGAACGCGGGTCGAGGTGCGGATCCCCGAGCGCGTCGAGGGCAACGGCCGAGCGGGCGGCTGAGAGAGGCTCGCCTCGTCGATCGTGCGGTCGGACGATTGCCGCCGCGCCGCTGCGCGCCGATCATGCCCGACATGCTTCCGGAGCGGAGAACGACCGAGGGAGTGGAGGCGACCCTCCACGTCGTCGCCGCGCAACGCATTGCCCAGGCGACGGTCACCGGCTTCGGCTTCTGCGAGGAAGGCGGCCACCCACTGACGGAGCGGCAGAAGGTGGCTCTCCTCACGGCCGCGATGCTCGAGCTCGACGGCCTCCACGAGGAGGTCGAGGGCGTGGTGCGCGTCGAGCGGCTCGTCTCCGAGCTGCGCGGCCTCGACCGTTCGTAGGATCCCTCGGCCGACGCGATCCGAGTGGCCATGCGGCTCCGGAGCCGCCTCCGGCAGGCCCTTCGTCCGATCGGAGGATGGGCGCTTCCGCCTGACGCCCGACGGCGAGCGTACGGGTGATCGTCTTTCCGCAGGATCGGCCGGCGGTGGCGCCGCGTGCAGCGTGAATGTATGGAGCTCGAAGCGAGCGCAGCACCCTCGCGGCGCCGACGGTGACGACGACCGCCGCTCCGGTCCTCGACGCCCCGCTCGGCGGCGCGCCGCCCGGCGAGCCCGCCGCGATCGCGGGTCGCACGCCGTTCCAGCTCTTCTGGGAGCGGTTCAAGGAGGACCGCGTCGCCCTCGTCGCGCTCGGGTTCATCGTCCTCGAGATCCTGCTCGCGATCCTCGCGCCGTGGATCGTGAAGCTCCTGGGCCATCCCCCGAACGCGCAGTTCCCGGATCAGCTCGACCCGACGTACGGGACGCCGACCGGCCCCTCCCGCGAGTTCTTGTTCGGCGTCGACACCGTCGGACGCGACGTCTTCGCGCGCGTCGTCTACGGCGCCCGCGTCTCGCTCCAGGTCGCGCTCGTCGCAACGTTCCTGTCCGTCGGGCTCGGCGTCGTCGCCGGGCTTCTCGCCGGCTTCCATCGCGGGGCGACGGACACCGTCATCTCGCGCGTCATCGACGTCACGCTCGCCTTCCCGATCCTCCTCCTGGCGCTCGGGATCGCATCGTCCTGCTCGCTGGGCAACGGCTGCGCCGGCGGGCTCATCAAGCCGGGCCTGTCGACCGTGATCGTCGCGATCGTCGTCGTCAACTGGACGTACATCGGCCGCATCATCCGCGGCCAGGTCCTCTCGCTCCGCGAGAAGGAGTTCGTCGAGGCGGCCCGGGCCGCCGGGGCGGGCTCGACGACGATCATGTTCCGGGAGCTCCTGCCGAACCTCGTGGCGCCGATCGTCGTCTACTCGACG
Organism: Gaiella sp.; assembly: GCA_035716065.1. Classification (GTDB taxonomy): domain Bacteria; phylum Actinomycetota; class Thermoleophilia; order Gaiellales; family Gaiellaceae; genus Gaiella. The sequence continues at coordinate 1,222 of DASTKF010000140.1, read as the reverse complement.
CTCGTGATCCCGCAGAACATCCTGCTCGAGGCGGCGCTCTCGTACCTCGGCGTGGGGATCAACCCGCCCCAGGCGAGCTGGGGCGAGATGCTCGCCGAGGCGACGCCGATCTTCGCCACCGCCTGGTGGTTCTTCCTCTTCCCGGGGCTCGCGCTCCTGCTCACCGTGCTGGCCTTCAACCTGCTCGGCGACGGGATCCGCGACGCCCTCGACCCGAAAGCCGCATGACCAACTCAACGCTCGAAGGAGGAGCGATGTCAGCACACACAAGGGCCCGTCGGGCCCGGCACGCCGGCCGCCGCCGCCTCGCGGTGACCGCGGCGCTGCTCACGGTGATCCTCGCCGCGGTCGGCGCCGGCGTCGCCACGGCCGGCGGCCGTCAGGCCGGTGGGAAGATCACGGTCCTCTCGGCCGGCGACGTCGACCACATCGACCCGGGCCAGGCGTACTACTCGTTCACCTACGAGATCTCGTACGCGACCCAGCGGCCGCTCTTGTCGTACCGGCCGAGCTCGATCAACGCGGTCCCCGACCTCGCCACGGCGATGCCGAAGTACTCGAACGGCAACAGGACGGTCACCGTGCACATCCGCCCGGGCGTCCGCTTCAGCCCGCCCGTCAACCGCGAGGTGACCTCCGCCGACGTGAAGTACGCGATCGAGCGCGGGTTCGCGTCGAGCGTCGCGAACGGCTACGCCGGCGCGTACTTCGGCGACGTCGTCGGCGCGCCGGCGAAGGCGACGAAGGGCGTCCCCAACATCAAGGGCATCCAGACGCCGAACAAGAGCACGATCGTGTTCCGGCTGAAGCGGCCGGACGGCATCTTCACCGGCTCGCTCGGCCTCCTGATGACCGCGCCGGTGCCGCGGGAGTACGCGAGCAAGTACGACAGCGAGACGACCTCGACGTACGGGATGCACCAGGTCTCGACCGGCCCGTACATGATCAAGAACGACGCATCGGGGAACATCAACGGCATCGGCTACAAGCCGGGGCAGCTGATCGACCTCGTCCGGAACCCGAACTGGAGCGCGAAGACGAGCTGGCGGCCCGCGCACGCCGACGAGGTGCTCTTCAAGGAGGGCTACCAGGATCCGACCGTGATGACGCGGACGATCCTCTCGGGCTCCGCCGACGTCAACGGCGACTCGCCGCCGCCGCCGGCCGAGCTGCGCTCGATCATGTCCAACTCGTCGGAGAAGGCGCAGCTGCACTTCACGCC
>DASTKF010000139.1:0-3294 GCA_035716065.1 Gaiella sp. | reverse complement strand
GCGGCGTTCGTGATGGAGGAGAAGGCGATCCCGCGCCCAGAGATGCCGATCGAGGGCGGCGGCGAGGTCACGTCGGGAACGCAGTCACCGTCCCTCGACGTCGGCATCGGCATGGGCTACGTCCCGGTCGCGCAGGCGGCTCCCGACACCGAGCTCGTGATCGACGTGCGTGGGAAGCCCCGGCGCGCCCGCGTCGTCAAGAAACCGATCTACCGGAAGGAGCACTAGTGGCAACCGAGAGCTACCCGGACGACCTCCGGTACCACCCGGAGCACGATTGGGCCCGAATCGACGGCGACGAGGCCGTGCTCGGCATCACGTGGTACGCGCAGGACTCGCTCGGCGAGCTCGTCCTGTTCGACGGCCCCGAGGTGGGCGCGACGGTCGCAAAGGACGGGTCGTACGCCGAGGTCGAGTCGGTGAAGGCGGTCTCCGACGTCGTCGCGCCGCTCTCGGGCGAGGTGCTCGAGGTGAACCAGAAGGCGATCGACGAGCCCGAGACCGTCAACGAGGACCCCTACGGCGAGGGCTGGCTCGTCCGGATCCGGCTCGCCGACCCCGGCGAGGCCGACCAGCTCCTGGATGCGGCGGCGTACCAGGCGCACATCGCCGAGCTGTAGCGCATGAGCACTGCTGGCTACCTGTCTCTCACGGACGCCGACCGCGAGGCGATGCTCGACGCCATCGGCGTCGACTCGATCGACGACCTCTTCGAGCAGATCCCCGAGGGGGTGCGCTTCGGCCGCGCGCTCGACGTCCCGGGGGCGCTGCCCGAGGCGGCGCTCGTCCGGCATCTGGAGGAGCTCGCCGGGCGCAACGCCGACACGTCGCGCGAGCTGAGCTTCCTGGGGATGGGGATCTACGACCACTACGTCCCCGCCATTGCCGACACCTTTCTCTCCCGCGGCGAGTTCCTCACCGCGTACACGCCGTACCAACCGGAGATGAGCCAGGGCGTCCTGCAGGCGATCTTCGAGTACCAGACCGCGATCTGCGAGCTGACGGGGATGGACGTGTCGAACGCGTCGGGGTACGACGGCGCCACGGTCGCCGCCGACGCGTGCTTCATCGCGCGCCACCACACCGGCCGCACGAAGGTCGTGCTCGCGGAGACGCTCAACCCGCAGGTGCGCCAGGTCGTGAAGACCTACGCGCCGGGCTTCGGCATGGAGGTCGTCGAGGTCCCGCACGATGGCGGCACGACCGACCCCGCAGCCCTTGCGGACACCGCGCGCGATGCGGCGCTCGTGATCTTCCAGCATCCGAACGCGTTCGGCTGCCTCGAGCCGGCGCCCGATCTCGCCGCGGCCGCCGCCGAGGCCGGGGCGCTCCCCGTCGCGCACGTCGACCTGGCCTCGCTCGGCCTGCTCGAGGCGCCCGGCAACTACGGGTGCGCGATGGCGATCGGCGAGGGGCAGTCGATCGGCAACTACCAGTCCTACGGCGGGCCGCACTACGGATTCCTCGCCGCGCGCAACGAGTTCATCCGCCGGATGCCGGGTCGGATCGTCGGCGAGACCACCGACCTCGAAGGGAAGCGCGGCTTCGTCCTCACCCTGCAGACCCGCGAGCAGCACATCCGACGCGAGAAGGCGACGTCGAACATGACGACGAACCAGACGCTGCTCGCGCTCGCCGGGTTGATCACGCTGTGCTGGCTCGGCCCGGAGGGCCTCCGCGAGCTGGGCGAGACCTGCACCGCGCTCGCCGCGTACGCGAAGGAGCGGATCGGGCTCCCCGTCGCCTTCGAGCGTCCGCACTTCAAGGAGGTCGCGTTCCGCACGCCGATCCCCGCCCGTGACGTCGTCGCCCGCGCCCGTGAGCACGGCGTCCATCCGGGCTACGCGCTCGGGCGCGACTACCCCGGGCTCGACGACGTGATTCTCGTCGCGCTCACGGAGAAGCGCACGCCGGCAGACGTCGACCGGCTGGCCGAGGTGCTGGCGGAGGTGACTGACTAGTGCCCCTTCAGGCAATGCAATCCAGGTCCCTCGCGCGCGATGAGCGGCGCCATGCGTCGTCCTCGGTTGCCCCGATACCTTCGGGTATCGGGGCGCCCTGCGTCCTAGCCTGGCTTGCTCCTCGCGCCCGAGGAACGAGGCAGCATCACCTGAAGGGGCACCAGTGGAGCTGATCTACGAGAAGTCTCAGCCCGGGCGCCGCGCCGGACGCGTGCCGTCGTACGACCTGCCCGTGCCGGAGGTCCCGGCGGAGCTCCGGCGCGAGGCGCCGCCGCGGCTGCCCGAGGTCCCCGAGAACGAGATCGTCCGCCACTTCACCGCGCTCGCCGACCGCAACTTCGGGATCGACACGGGCTTCTATCCGCTCGGGTCGTGCACCATGAAGTACAACCCCCGCGTCAACGAGCGCGTCGTCGGGCTGCCGGGCTTCCGCGACCTGCACCCGCTGCAGGAGGACGAGGGCGCGCAGGGCGCGCTCGAGCTCATGTGGGAGCTCCAGCAGATCCTCGCCGAGGTCGCGGGGCTCCCCGCCGTGACGCTCCAGCCGGCGGCCGGCTCGCAGGGCGAGCTGACCGGCCTGATGCTGATGCGCGCCGCCTTCGCCGACCGCGGCGAGCCGGGGCGGAACGTGATCATCACCGCGGACACCGCGCACGGCACGAACCCCGCCAGCGTGACGATGGCCGGCTTCGAGCTCGAGAAGGTCGCGACGACCGACCGCGGCAACCTCGACCTCGACGACCTGCGCGCCAAGGTCGACGACCGGACGGCGGGGCTGATGCTGACGAACCCGTCGACGCTCGGGTTGTTCGACGAGGGCATCCAGCAGGTCGCCGAGATCTTCCACTCGCGCGGCGCGCTCCTCTACTACGACGGCGCGAACCTGAACGCCGTCGTCGGCCGCTCGCGGCCGGGCGACATGGGCTTCGACATCGTCCACTACAACCTCCACAAGACGTTCTCCCAGCCGCACGGCGGCGGCGGCCCCGGCGGCGGGCCGGTCGCGGTGCGCGCGGAGATCGAGCCGTTCCTGCCCGCGCCGGCCGTCGTCCGCGATGGCGACAGCTTCCGGCTCGACCACGACCGGCCGAAGTCGATCGGCCGGGTGCGCGGGTTCGCCGGCCCGTTCGGCGTGTTCGTCCGCTCGTACGCGTTCATGCGCACGTACGGTCCGGCCCTGAAGGAAATGTCCGAGGTCGCGGTGCTCAACGCGAACTACCTGCTCGCCCAGTTGAAGGACGTCTACGACCTGCCGTACGACCGGCTCTGCATGCACGAGTTCGTGCTCTCGGCGCGCAGCATGAAGCGTGAGCATGGCGTCACGGCACTCGAC
>DASTKF010000138.1:0-3490 GCA_035716065.1 Gaiella sp. | reverse complement strand
CTTCGACCGGCACGCCCCGAGCCACGCCGAGCACGCCGCCCTCGCATCGACGTACGCACACACGACCGCGCCGCTCCGACGGCTCGTCGACCGGTACGTCGGCGAGACGTGCGTCGCGCTCTCGGCGGGAAGGAAGGTGCCACGATGGGTCGCGACCGAGCTGCCGGAGCTGCCCGGCGTCATGGAGCTGGCCGACCGCAAGGCGGGCCAGTACGAGGCGGGAATCGTGTCGACGCTCGAGGCCGCGCTCCTCGAGGGAAGCGTCGGGAAGACGTTCGAAGCGGTCGTCATCGAGGTCGACCGCGACGGCGCCGCCGGCTCGGTCGAGCTTCGTGACCCAGCGGTCACCGCGCGGTGCGATGGGCCGGGCCTACCCCTCGGCGAGACGCTGGCCGTGCGATGCACGCTCGCCGACGTGCCGACGCGTCAGGTGCGTTTCGCGCGCGCGTGACCTTGTTGAACCCGAGGCGGAGACCTTGTAGCCTCGGCGCGCGGTGGACCTGAACGACTGGATCCTCTCTCTGCACGTGCTGTCGGCCTTCGCGCTCGTGGGGGCGATGGTGATCTTCTGGATCATGATCGTCTCCCTCTGGGGCACCGACAGCACGAGCCGCGTGGCGTCCCTGATGCGCGTCTCACAGATCGGGACGGTGCTCGTCTCCGTGGGCTCCCTGGGGACGATCATCTTCGGCGTCTGGCTCGCGATCTCCGTCGACGCGTTCGAGATCTGGGACGGGTGGGTGATCGCCGCCATCGTCCTCTGGGCGCTCGCGGTCGAGCTGGGCAGGCGAGGCGGGAAGCTCTACGGGGACGCCGGGACGGAGGCAGAGCGCCTGGCGGCGGCCGGGACGGAGACGAGCCCGGTCGTGGCCGAGACCTTCGGCGCGTCACGCGCCCTCCAGTTCCACGCGGCGAGCAGCGTGCTGATCGTGCTGCTCCTCATCGACATGATCTGGAAGCCCGGCGCATGATCGGCGTGCTCGCCTTCAGCCGACCGGAGTTCCCGCTGTTCCTGCACGTCTTCGGGGCGATGATCCTCGTCGGCGCCGCCACAACCGCGGTTGTCGCACAGCTCGCGCCCGGCGTCGTCATGGGCGACGGCGACCGGATGCGCCGCTTCTCGTTCCGAACGCTGTTGTTCGCTGCCCTGCCCGCGTACATCGTCATGCGGGTGGGCGCCGAATGGATGTACTCGAAGGAGTTCGGCGACAGCACCGCCGACGATCCGACGTGGATCGGCATCGGCTACATCACCGCTGACATCGGCGCCCTGCTCCTGCTGATCGCGCTGATCACGGCCGGGATCGCGTCCCGGAAGGCGAAGTATCGGCTCGGGAAGGCCTCCGGCGTCGTCGCGGCGATCGCGCTCGTCGGTTGGATCGTCGCCGTCTGGGCGATGAGCGGCAAGCCCTAGAAGAGGCCCTCGGCGACCGCGTACGCCTCGCGCCCGAAGAGGACGAGCCGCGCCTCGGCGACCTCCGTCTCGGCGCCGCGGAGCGCGGTGAGCGCCTGCCGGACCGCGTCGTCGAGCGGCCAGCCGAACACGCCCGACGAGATGAGGGGAAAGGCGACCGTCTCGGCACCGATCTCGTCTGCGATCGCGATCGACCGCGTGTAGCAGGAGCGCAGCGTCGCGCTGCGGTCCTCGTGCGCGCTCCAGACCGGCCCGACGGTGTGGATCACCCAGCGGGCCGGGAGCCGGCCGGCGGTCGTCGCCACGGCGTCCCCGGCCGGCAGCCCCGCCGCATAACGGGATTCCCGCAGGGCGCGGCACTCCGCCAGGATCTCCGGACCGCCTTGCCGGTGGATCGCGCCGTCGACCCCGCCGCCGCCGAGGAGCGACGAGTTCGCGGCGTTGACGATCGCGTCGACCTGCTGCGCGGTGATGTCGCCCTCGACGAGGTCGATGCGCACCGCTTCAGGCTACGCGCTCGGCCGCGGGCTCCTCCGGGAGCTCCGAGCGCATCCGCTCGAGCGCGTCGTAGACGTCCTGCACCTGCTCGTGGTTCAGCTCGTCGATCTCCGCGACGCCGGCGATCCGCATGACGAGCGCCGCGACCGCGTCGCGGTCGACCGTCCCGTCGACGCCGACGAGCCCGGCCTCGCGGGCGAGGGCGAAGACCCGCCGGATCTGCGGGTCGGACGCGGGCCGCGTGTCGCCGCGCGAGCGGGCGCGCATGTACGCGCGGTCGTCGAGCTCGACGGTCTCGGGCGCAATCCCCTCCTCCAGCAGGAGCCGCAGCAGCTCGACCGTCGCGAGCGCGTCGTCGCGGGCGTCGTGCGCATCGTCGAGCTCGATCCCGTGCCGGTCGCAGAGCGACTCGAGCCGGTGGCTTTGCTCGGTCGGCTCGAGCAGCCGAAACGCGTCGAGCGTGCACGCGACGCCGGTGGGCAGGTAGCGGGCGCCGGCTCGCGCGAAGGCGTGCTGCACGAGCGGGAGGTCGAAGCCGGCGTTGTGCGCCACGAAGACGGCTCCTTCGAGCAGCGCGAGAACCTCGGCCGCCACCTCGGCGAACGTCGAAGCGGCGCAGACAGCGGCGTCGTCGATCCCGTGCACGGCGGTCGCCTCGGCGGGGATCGGGCCGGCCGGCCGGACGAGGCTCGCGAAGCGGTCGAGCTCGTGTCCGCGCGCGTCGAGCCTGACGACGGCGAGCGAGACGATCTCGTCGGCCTCGACGCTCGTCCCCGTCGTCTCGACGTCGACCACCGCGTACGCGGCCGGTGGTTCGACCTCCTTCCTCAGCCGGACGCGGCCGGGAAGGCCCGCGAGGCCGGGGACGACCCGAAGTGCCCTGTCCGGAGGCGGCATGCGTCGAGGATGTCGACGGCATCGGACGTCGATGGGGCCGCGCGCATGCCGCTCACGGAACAGGGGGCTCGGTGTCCGCTGCGAGCGCGACGAAGTGGCCGCGCTCGACCTCGACGAGTCGAGTGTCCGCGACCGCTTCGGGCGCCTCCCCACCCGCCCCGTTTCCGACCCCGAGAACCTCGTCGAGCTCGCCCCAGCGGTGGTGGGTCTGCGGCACCGAGGCGAGCAAGGTCCTCGTGTAGGGGTGAAGCGGATTGCCGAAGACGCTCGCCGTCGACCCTGTCTCGACGATGCGTCCCCGGCGGAGGATCATCGTCCGGTCGGAGATGTAGTTGCCGAGCGAGAGGTCGTGCGTGATGAAGAGGATTCCCAGGCCTCGCTCCTTCAGCTCGCCGAGGAGGTTGAGGACGTCGATCCGGGTCGACGCGTCGAGCATGCTGATGATCTCGTCCGCCACCAGCAAACGGATGTCGAGCAGAAGCGCGCGCGCGATGAGGAGCCGCTGGAGCTGTCCGCCGGAGAGCTGGTGTGGATAGCGGTTCAGGACCTCGTCCGGGCTCAGGCCGACCGATGCGAGCGAGGCGCAGAGCTTGTCGCGCCACTCGTCGGAACCGACGCCGGGGAAGTAGGCGCTCCGGATCATCGCGAAGACGCGATCGGCCTTGAAGACGGGGTTGTACG
>DASTKF010000137.1:0-10728 GCA_035716065.1 Gaiella sp. | reverse complement strand
CCCGGAGGCGGCAACCCGCATGACCGTCTTCATTGCGATCGTCGGCCTCGGGTTGTTGATCTTCGTTCACGAGCTCGGCCATTTCGTCGTCTCGCTCGTGCTCGGCATGCGGCCAAGGCGGTTCTACGTCGGGTTCCCGCCCGCCATCTGGAAGCGGACGCGCAACGGCATCGAGTACGGCATCGGCGCGATCCCGCTCGGTGGGTTCGTGAAGATTCCGGGCATGCACCGCCCGTCGCCGGCGGACGTCGACATGGGCCTCGGCCGGGCGCTCCCGGAGGCTCCGGCGCTCGAGGGGGCCGCAGCCCGCCTGCGCGGCGCGCTGGCGGCCGACGACCACGATGCGGCGCGCGACTCGCTGCGCGTGCTGCGCGAGCTCGCCGCCGAGCAGGAGCTCCCCGCGAACACGGCTGCGACGCTCGAGAAGGGGCTCGACGACCTCACGGACGCGCTCGGGCCGACCGCCTACTGGAGAGCGCCGACGTGGAAGCGCGTCGCGGCGATCGGCGCCGGGCCGGCGGCCAACATCGTCCTCGCGCTCGTCCTCTTCACGGGGCTCTTCATGACCTCGGCCGGAAAGGCGACCACGACCGTCGAGGCCGTCTCGAGCGGCACGCCGGCCGCCGCCGCGGGCCTGCAGGCGGGCGACCGGATCGTGTCGATCGACGGCGTGGTCGTGCAGCCCGAGGACATCTCGCACCTGATCTCCGGCTCCGACGGCCGCAAGCTGACGGTCGTCGTCGTCCGGGACGGGCAGCGCGTGACGCTGCCGCCCACGTCCGCGCGGCGCAGCGACGGCACGTACCGCCTCGGCTTCATGCTGTCCGGCGAGGGGCTGCCGCCGCTCCAGGCCGCCGGGGAGGCATTCGATCTCACCGGGCAGGTGACGCGCGACATCGGCTCGTCCCTCGGCCGGCTCGTGACCGGCTCCGGGCGCGATCAGATCTCGAGCCCCGTGGGGATCGTGCAGGGCTCCTCCGACGCGGCCAAGCAGGGGACGGAGAGCTTCCTGTTCGTCCTCGGCCTCATCTCGCTCTCGATCGCCCTGCTGAACCTCTTGCCACTGCTTCCACTCGACGGCGGCCATATCGTGTTCGCGATCGCCGAGGGCATCCGCGGACGGTCGGTCCGCCGGGAGATCTACGAGCGCGTCTCGGTCGTCGGCATCGGCCTCGTGCTGCTCCTGTTCGTGATCGGCCTCTCGAACGACATCGGCCGCCTTTCCTAGAGGTGGGGGAACCCGTGGTTCCCCCACCAGCCCCCTCCTTCAGGTAGCCGACATCACCCGCTGCGCCTGGCCTTCCGGCCGGCCAAGCCGGCCTCCGGCCGCCACTGCCGGCGCTTCCGTCACCGCCAGGGTGACGGAAGATCGAGCGCTCGCGACAGCGCAACTCGGTACTCCTCCCGTGCGATCTCCACCGCACCGAGCGTCTCGAGGTGCGGAGTGAGCCACTGGACGTCCAGCAGGCGAAGATCGGCGTCGCCGGCCGCGCGCAGGAGCTCGACCAGCCCGACGAAGGCGGCCTTGGAGGCGTCGGTGCGCACGTGGAACATCGACTCGGCCGCGAAGAGCCCGCCGATCGCGACGCCGTACAGGCCACCCGCGAGACCGTCCGCGTCCCACGCCTCGACGGAGTGCGCCCAGCCCAGCTCGTGCAACTCCCCGTACGCGGCCGCGATGCCCGGGTCGATCCAGCTCGCCGGGTCCCCGGGACGGGCGCATCCCGAGACCACGTCGGCGAAGGCACTGTCGATCCGGATCTCGTACCGCCGCCTCGCCCGCAGGAGCGTGCGAGAGGGAGCGAAGGACTCGAGCGGGACGACACCGCGCATCGCCGGTGAGAACCAGCCGATGCGAGCGTCGACCGGCATCGGGAAGATCCCGAGTCGGTAGGCCGTGAGCAGGGTGCCCGGCGCGAGGTCGGCGCCGACCGCCCAGAGATCGTCGGGATGGGCGTCCGGCGGCGCCTCGAGCCGCCACGGCGTGGGAGGGGGCTCGGCCGGCACGCCGGGCATGGTGCCCGGACGCCGATGTGCCGCGACGGGACATGGCACTTCGGGACGTGTCCTCGTGCCTGGCACGCCGACATGGCCCAACGTGACGTGTCGTTTGCGATCGTGTCCTCGTGCCTGGCACGCGCGGATCCGTTCGCGGCCGCGAGGCGGGTACCCTGACCGTGATGGCGAGCGCGCACCAGATCCGCGTGGGCGGCGTTCCGATCGGCGGCGGCGCGCCGGTCGTCGTCCAGTCGATGACCCTCACGAAGACCCACGACGTCGAGGCGACGACGGCGCAGATCGCCGCGCTTGCATCGGCCGGCTGCGAAATCGTGCGCGTCGCCGTGCCGAAGAAGGAGGACGCCCGCGCGCTGCCGCTCATCGTCCGCCTCTCGCCGGTGCCGGTGATCGCCGACATCCACTTCAACGCCTCGCTCGCCCTCGACGCGATCGACGCCGGCGTCGCCGCCGTGCGCATCAACCCGGGGAACATCGGCGGGCCGGACAAGACGGAGCAGGTCGTGAAAGCCGCCAAGCAGGCCGGGATTCCCATGCGGATCGGCGCCAACGCCGGCTCATTGCCGAAGCACCTCGAGGCGCTCGCGCGCGAGGACACGGCCGAGGCGCTCGTCGTGGAGGCGCTCGAGCAGGTCGAGATCCTGGAGCGGCTCGACTACCGCGACTTCAAGATCTCGGTCAAGGCCTCACACGTGCCGACGATGATCCGCGCGTACCGAATGCTGTCCGACAAGGTGCCCTACCCGCTCCACCTCGGCGTCACCGAGGCGGGGACGCCGTTCGCCGGGTCGATCAAGAGCGCCGTCGGCATGGGGGCGCTCTTGATGGACGGCATCGGCGACACGATGCGCGTCTCGCTCACCGCCGACCCCGTGAAAGAGGTCGAGGTCGCCTGGGAGATCCTGAAGGCTCTCGGGCTGCGCGAGCGCGGACCGGTGATGATCGCGTGCCCGTCGTGCGGGCGCGACAACGTCGGCGTCGAGAGCCTCGCCGTCGTCGTCGAGGACCGCCTGCGCGACTACCCGCAGGCGTTCGAGGTCGCGGTGATGGGCTGCGCGGTGAACGGCCCGGGAGAGGCGGGTGACGCGGACTTCGGGATCGCGGGCGGCCGGGACGTCGGCTTTGTGTACGCGCACGGCAGGGTGCTGAAGAAGGTCTCGTCCGACATCCTGATCGACGAGCTGTTCCACGAGATCGACAGGTGGATCGAGGCTGGAATGCCGCGCCCGAAGCGGCTCAAGCTGGCCAAGCCCGCTGCGCTCGCGATGGCCGAGGCGAGCCTGATCCCGATGGGCGCGGCCTCATCCGACTGAGCGGGAGTTCAGCTTCCGCCCGGCGGGGCCGATACCGTCCGAGCATGCTGCGGCGCGCGCTCTCCGTCCTCTGCCTTCTCGGTGCCCTCGTGCTCGCCACGGGCTGCGCGGGCGCGAAGTCGACCGGTTCCTCGATCCCCGAGTCGGCGTCGCTCGCCCCGGCCGACGCGCTCGCGTACGCGACGGTGACGACGGACGAGGGCTCGGAGCAGTGGAAGAACGCCGCGAGCCTCCTCGAGCGGATCCCCGGTGCGAAGAACGGCGTCTCGGGCTCGATCGGCTCGGCCCTCGGCGAGCATGGCGTCGACTGGTCGAACGACGTTCGACCCGCGACCGGCCCCGAGCTCGTCGTCGTCGCGACTGCCGACCGGCAGCCGATCGTGCTCGTGCAGCCCTCCGACGAGGCGAAGCTCGACGCCCTGCTTGCGAAGGGCGACACGGCCTACGTCCGCGGCGAGGTCGACGGCTGGGTAGCTCTGGCGCAGAGCAGCGCCGCGCTCGCCGGCTATCGCGCGGCGCTCGACAAGGGCACGCTCGAGGACGTCGATGCGTTCACGCAGGGGTTCGGGGCGCTTCCCTCCGAGGCGCTCGCCCGGGCCTGGGTGGACACTGCGCGGCTCTCGAAGGACCTCGGGCAACTCGTGGAGCAGGCCTCGACCGAGGTCGACCTGGGGCTCGACTGGCTTGCTGCCGCCGTCTCCGCGGAGGACGACGGCGTCCTGCTCACACTCGGGATGCGACTGCCGGGCGGAGGGGACACGCGCTACGAGCCGGAGCTCTTCGACCGGGTGCCGGCGGACGCGGTCGCCGCGGTGTCGTTCGGCGGCACGCAGAGGATCCTCGACCGGGTGCAGGGAAATGTGAACCTCGACAAGGTCTCCGGGACGATCGAGAGCATCACCGGCGTCTCGCTGAAGGGCCTCACCGACGCCCTGAGCGGCGAGGGCGCGCTGTACGTCCGCCCGAGCGGGACGGATGTCCCCGAGGTGACGCTCGTCCTGCGCCCTCCCGACGCCTCGAAGACGTGGGAGACGCTCGACGACCTCGCGCGGAAGCTCGCCCGACAGGCCAACACGACGGTCACGGTACGGACAGAGGACGGCACCGAGGTGCGGCGCGTCACGACCGACCAGGCCACGATCTCGTACGCGCGGCTCGACGACGACACGATCATCGCGACGACCGGAGACACCGGGGTCCGGACCTTCCTTGCGGACGGCCCGAAGCTCGCCGACAGCGATGCGTACACGCGTGCCGCAGACGCGGTCGAGATGGGGGAGAAGACGCGCGGCTTCGTCTACATCGACATCGACGGGGTGCTTCCGCTGGCCGAGCAGGTCGGCGGATCGCTGCCGCCCGACGCGAAGGACGCCGTCGCGGCGATCGACTCGTTCATCCTCCAGTCGAGCGGCGACGGGGACGTCACGAAGGTCAGCGGCTTCGTCCGGCTCAACGACTGAGCCGCACATCCTGTCGTCTAGATTGTCGCGGATGGTGCAGCGGCAGTCGACGCTCTTCCTCCCGACCCTGCGGGAGGACCCCGCAGACGCGGAGGCCGTCTCGCACAAGCTGCTCGTCCGGGCGGGCCTGATCCGACAGGTCGGCGCCGGACTCTGGACGTACCTACCGGCGGGCTGGCGCGTGCACGAGAAGGTCGCGCAGATCGTGCGCGAGGAGATGAACGCGATCGGCGGCCAGGAGATGTCGATGCCCGTCCTCACCCCGGCCGAGCTCTGGCAGCTCAGCGGGCGCTACGACAAGTTCGACTCGTTGATGAAGATCCGCGACGCGTCGGAGCGAGAGTTCGTGCTCGCCGCGACGCACGAGGAGACGGTCACGTTCCACGCGCGCGAGCTTCGGTCGTATCGCGATCTGCCGAAGATCCTCTACCACTTCCAGACGAAGGAGCGGGAGGAGGCCAGGCCGCGCGGCGGTCTTCTCCGCGTGCGCGAGTTCGTGATGAAGGACGCCTACTCGTTCGACCGCGACGAGGCGGGGCTCGACCGCTCGTTCCTCGCGCAGAAGGGCGCCTACGAGCGGATCTTCGAGCGCTGCGGAATCGAGACGGTCGCCGTCCAGGCCGAGTCGGGGATGATGGGCGGCAGTGAGTCGGTCGATTTTCTGGCTCCCTCCGGCTCGGGCGAGAACACGCTCGTCACCTGCGAGAACGGCGACTATGCGGCCGACCTCGAGATCACGCACGGCGTGCCGCGCGCGCCGGAGTTTCCCGAGGCGCTTGCGGGGCCTGCCGAGGTGGAAACGCCCGGTATCGAGACGTGCGAGGCACTCGCCGATTTTCTCGGCGTCGACCTCGCCGCGACGTCGAAGGCGATGCCGGTCGTCGCCGACGGCAAGGTCGTGCTGGCGCTCGTCCGCGGTGACGATCGCCTCGACGAGGCGAAGCTCGTGTCCGTGCTCGGGACGACCGTTCGTCCCGCGCAGGTCGATGAGATCCGTGCGGCGTTCGGCGCGGAGCCCGGCTCGCTCGGCCCCGTGCGCTTTGCGGGTGAGGTGGTCGTCGACGAAACCCTGCGCGAGGGGCAGTTCGTCGCCGGGGCGAACCGGACCGGCTACCACCTCCGCGGCGTTGAGCGTGGGCGGGACTTCGACGGGCGGATCGCGGACATCAGACTCGCGCGCGAGGGCGACCGATGCCCCCGCTGCGGCGGCGCGCTCACGTTTCGCACGGCGATCGAAGTAGGGCACATCTTCAAGCTCGGAACGTTCTACTCCGTTCCGTTCGACGCGACGTACCTCGACGAGCAGTCGGTCGAGCACCCGATCGAGATGGGCAGCTACGGCATCGGCCCCGGCCGGGTGCTGGCCGCGATCGTCGAGCAGGGCCACGACGAGCGTGGCATCGTCTGGCCCGCGTCGGTCGCGCCGTACGACCTACACGTGCTGTCGCTCGCGGGGGGAGCCGACGAGGTCGCGACCCTGGCAGCAGACGTCGCGGATGAGCTGTCGGCCGCCGGCCGGGACGTGCTCCTCGACGACCGCGACGCCCGCCCGGGCGAGAAGTTCGCCGACGCCGACCTGCTCGGCTGCCCGCGTCGCGTCACCGTGGGTAAGAAGTCGCTCGACGACGGCTCCGTCGACGTCCGTCGCCGATCGGAGACCCAGGACGCGCGCGTACCGCGCGCGTCTGTGATTGACTGGACCTTGGAGGACTGATGGCGGCGAAGAAACGGACCTACGCGAGCGACCCGCTCGGCCCGGCGATCGAGAAGTTGATGGCCGAGACGGGCGTGACGTACCGCGCCCTCGCGGAGAAGTCCGGCCTGTCGGCCGGCTACCTGAACCACATCGTCCACGGCAACCGCCGCGTCCCCTCGACGCAGGTGATCACGCGTATCGGGAAGGCGCTCGGCGTCAAGCCGGACTACTTCCGCGAGGTCCGCGTGCGCATCATCATCGGCAAGCTCGAGGAGACGCCCGCGCTCGTCGACCGCCTGTACAAGCGCCTCTCGTAGCTCCCCCTCGTTCGGGGGATCCTCGTGTCGTGGAGTTTCGCCTCACGGCGGCCGATGTCATGATGACGATGAACCAGAATTGCACTGGTAGCTGAGAGGGGATTCGAGATGAGGCTGAGGCTATTCGCGGTTGGGCTCGGAGCGATCGCTCTTGGAGTATCGAGCGCGGTCGCTGCACCTCCGCCCGGTAAGGGCAAGCCGGAAACGGCCGGCAAGCCGGCGACCGCGGGCAAGCCTGCGGCAACCGGTGCGCTCTGCCGCCCGAAGGTCACGGTCGTGCTGAAAGGAACTCTGACAAGCGTGAGTGCCGCGTCTCTGGGCATCGACGTGGAGCACGGCAATCGGTGGGCTCGCGCGTACACGAGCCTCGGAACGGCGACGCTGGTCATGAACGACACCACGAAGGTTCGCCGCAACGGCAAGAAGCTGGTGAGCGATCTTGCCGTCGGTGACCGGCTGCTCGTCCAGGCTCGAGCGTGCAAGACAGATCTCACCGCTCAGGGGACGCCTCCAGCCCTGACCGCGGTGCGGGTCGTCGCGCATCCGCCGAAGTCGTAGGCCTGGTTTGGATCATGCGCTGGGCCCGAGGGCCGGGAGAGATCCCGGCCCTCGGCCTGGTCGAGCTCGGCGGGCGTCTATTCGACCCGGGGGGACGGCTCGCCTCCGGGCATCGCGATCCTGACGATGCGCTCGTCGCTCAGCGTCAGGCGCAGCGCGAAGTCGCGCTCGTTGGCCACCTCGCCGCTCTCCCGCCAGCGGGCCACCTCACGCGTCCGCGCAACGACATCGCGCTCGACTTCCTCGAACCGCGGCTGCGACTGTTCCTTGGTGAAGTGCTCGTCGCCGATCGCCTTCTGAAGCACGTTTCGGCAAGCGGCGACGCCACGAAGGCTCCCGCGCGGCGTCACGGTTTCGACGTCGGGATCGAGGAGCCCCTCCGCCGCGTCCAAGTCGTGCGCGATCACGGCCTCGATAAACGCGCGAGCGCGATCGAGCTTCACCGGGCCAACGTATCGCCGGTCAACACGACTTCAAGGCGCGCGATCAGCCCGCACGTGGCCCTCGGCCGCGTCAGCGGTGCGGACACGACGTTGCGCGCGATTGGATCGGTCGACTCCGGGGCTTTCGGCTATTGCTCGCTACGATGCCCGAGTCGCGGGGCGTGGCGCAGCCTGGTTAGCGCGCTAGTCTGGGGGACTAGAGGTCCCGAGTTCGAATCTCGGCGCCCCGATCAGAGGCCAGGGCTGGAAATCAGCCCGTTCTGCGTTCTGGGCGGCGCGTAGGCGGTCACCCAGATGCCACCGCGTGACATAGACGACCTCACCGCGGAACGCGTGAAGCGAGTCCTCGTCGTCGCGGACGCCCCGAGAGACGCGGACATGTCCGTCGAGGTCGCAACGGAGATCCTTCGCGTCGAGGTCTGTTGGCTGCCGTGATGAGCAGGAGCGGCTCGCCGGTTCCCGTCTGACTCACGTTGAGCTGGATGCCCGTGTCCACCGGTACGAGGGACGTGGACTGCGTCGCAGCCTCCATCACCGACCTCCCGGTTGACGTACGGATGCCAACGCCGTAGCCCTATGGAGCCAGGGACCGCGCAGTGGTCCGCGCGTACGGCTTGGCTCCGCAGGCCTCATCTCGCTGCATCTCGCTGCACCCGAACCATCGGTCTTGCGGGCGAGAAGCGTTGGCTCGATCTTACGGTATCGAGTCCGAACGGACCAGAGTCCCAAGCTCGAATCTCGCTCGCCGACTCGAAACCGCGTCTTTGCAGACGGTTTCTGCGTATCGAGGGAAGCGTGACCCGTCCGAACCGCAAGGCGCAACCTGGACCTACGGATCGGGGAACCGCGCTCGCGGCTGTTTAGCGTTCGGACCATGAGCGAAGAGCGGACGTTTCCTGTGACGTTGATGCGGGCCGGGCCTGGGCTGCCGTACTTCGAGGTCGGCGCGTACCGGTACACGGCCGAGTGGCTTCCTTCTGCGGGCGATCTCATCACCGTAACGAAGCCGGCGGCGACGGAGCTCGACCCCGTCGAGCCGCTTCTCGTCTACGTGACACGGGTGGAGCCGAACGCCGACACGCCGATCCGGGCGACCGAGGCGAAGGGCCTCAGCGTCGAGACGACCGACGAGCTCATCGTCGCCGCGTAGCCGGCGACGGCACAGGACGATCGGCCTTCTCCCCGTCCCTCAACCGGAGTAGGATCCTCGCGGTCTCGATGCGGCGAGCGGCGTTCATTGCGGCGATGGCGGCACTTGCCTGGGCGGGGATCGCCGGCGGCGCGCCGACGCCTACGGACCGGCCGACGCCGCAGGTCGCGATCTTCTACTACGCCTGGTACGGGACGCCGGCCTCGGACGGCGCCTGGGAGCACTGGGGGCAGGGAGGGAACGAGCCGCCACGGGCGATCGGCTCCAACTTCTATCCCGCCCGCGGGCCGTACTCGTCTGGCCGGCCCGCGGTCGTGCGGGCGCAGATGCGGGAGATCGCGGGAACGGGCATCGACACGGTGATCGTGTCGTGGTGGGGGCCGGGCTCGGTCGAGGACGGGCGGCTGCCCTTCGTCATTGCGGCGGCACAGGCCGCGGGCCTGCATGTCGCGCTCCACGTCGAGCCCTGGGTCGGCCGGACGCCGCAGGGCGTCGCCGACGCGCTCCGCGGCTTCGCAGCGCTCGGCATCCGCGACGCCTACGTCTACGACTCGGCCGCCTCGCCCGACGCGGACTGGCACTCGGCGCTGGCGAGCCTGAGCGGGGTCCGCGTCTTCGCGAACACGCCACTCGCAGGCAAGGCGCTGAAGGGCGGCTTCCAGGGCATCTACACGTACGACGTCCTCGTCTTCGACGGAAGCTCGTTCGGGCGGATGTGCGAGAACGCACGGCAGGTCGGGCTTCTCTGCGCGCCATCGGTCGGCCCGGGGTTCGACGCTCGCCGCGCCACCGGCGATCCCCGGGTGCGCGAGCGCAACGACGGCCGCTGGTACGACCACATGTGGCAGGCCGCCGTGCGGGCGTCACCGGATCTCGTCACGATCACGAGCTACAACGAGTGGCACGAGGGAACGCAGATCGAGCCCGCCCGTGCTTCGAACGGGCTCTACGCCTGCTACGACGGCGCCTGGGGGCTCGACGGGCGACGCGCACAGCGGGCGTACATCGATCGGACGACCTACTGGGTCGGCAAGCTGCGTGGCGGTCTGGAAACGCCGCTGCGGACCGGCTCGAAGACCTCCAAGAGCTCGAAGAGTCAGTAGAGCGCGGTCGCGAGGCGCCGGCGGTAGCCCGAGACAACCGGGTCGTCGTGCCCGAGCTGCTCGAAGAGCGCGACGGCGACCTCCCGCAACCGCTCGCGATCCGTCGGCTCCGCGCCGGGGACGGCGTCGACGATGAGCGACAGCGCCCGCTCGACGTCGCCCGCGTCGAGCGCGGCAACGACGCCCGGGAGCTCTCCGCTCGCGCGCAGCTCCTCGACGAGCGAGTCGGCGCGCGGAGGCGCGAGGAGCTCGTCGAGGAACGTCGCGACCGATGCGCGTGACTGCGCGCCGACGAACTGCTTCACGACGGCGCCGTTGCGGAAGGCCTTGACCGCCGGGATGCCGCTGACGCCGAACTGTGAGGCGAGGCCCTGGTTCGCGTCGACGTCGACCTTGACGAGCTCGACCCGGCCGCCGCGCTCGGCGATCTCGCCCTCGAGGACGGGCGTCAGCGCGTGGCACGGACCGCACCAATCGGCCCAGAAGTCGACCACGACCGGTACCTCGCGCGAGCGCTCGAGGACCGCGTCATCGAAGGTCTGCTCGGTGACGTCCATGCCTGGGAGCGTAGCGATCGCGCCTCGGCGCTCAGGTGGGCGGCACGACGACGTCGCCGCCGCAGCCCGCGACGAGCGCCGCACGAAGGTGCTCCGGCGCGACGCCGTCGAGTGA
>DASTKF010000136.1:0-2756 GCA_035716065.1 Gaiella sp. | reverse complement strand
GCGGCAGATCGAGCGCGTGGTGCTGCCTGCGCTGCGCGAGATCGGCTTCGGCGCGTTCGAGGGCGGGCCGCTCGCGGACTATCGGGCGTGGGCCTGGTCGCACGCGCCGGATGCGGAGTGCCCCGGCGACGGCGAAAGCAGGGCCGAGGCGGCGCTGCGGGTGGCCGGTGCGCTCGACGCACTGCTCGACCGGGCCGAGGACGTCGTCCTCGCCGTCTCCCACGCACTTCCGATCCGGTACGTCGTCGACGCCTCCGACGGGACGTTCCCGACCGCGCGCATCACGCCTGTCCCGCACGCCGAGCCGTTCTCGCTCGACGCGGATGCGGTGCGGCTGGCGGCGACGACGCTTCGCGCGTGGGCGGCGGCGCCGGCGTTCGCCGATCTGCCGGGCTAGATGGTCGATCGGCACCATTCGGGCATGGAGCTGGGCGAGCGGATCGAGGAGTACATCCGCGCGAACGGGCTGATCGAGCCCGGTGGCGCCCTGACGTGTCTCGTCTCGGGCGGCGCCGACTCAACCTGCCTCTGGCACTCGCTCCGCGGGCTCGGCTACGACGTGCGGGCGGTGCACGTCCACCACGGGCTGCGCGGCGCCGACTCGGACGCCGACGCTGCGCACTGCGCGGCGGCGTTCGACGCGGAGATCGTGCACGCCGAGCCGGCGACGACCGAGGCCGCGCTCCGCGAACAACGCTATTCCCTGACCGCCGGCCGCGGCCTTCGAGCGACCGGGCACACGGCCTCCGACCAGGTCGAG
This sequence comes from Gaiella sp., assembly GCA_035716065.1. Classification (GTDB taxonomy): domain Bacteria; phylum Actinomycetota; class Thermoleophilia; order Gaiellales; family Gaiellaceae; genus Gaiella. The sequence continues at coordinate 1,996 of DASTKF010000136.1, read as the reverse complement.
ACCGTCGTCTACCGGCTCGTCTCGAGCGGCTCGACGAGGGGGATCCGGCCGCGGCGGGCAGACGGGATCGTGCGGCCGCTGCTCGACGTCTGGCGCGAGGAGACCGAGGCGTACTGCCGCGCCCACGGCCTCTCGTGGCGCGTCGACGCGACGAACGCCGACACGAAGCGCGGCCTGATCCGGGAGCGGCTGCTGCCCCTCCTCGAGGAGCTCGACCCGCGCGCGCGCGCCAACCTGCTGGCGCTGGCAAGCGAGCGACCGCGCCTCCCCCGCACGCTCGAGGCGTCGCTCGTGGAGCTCCTCTCCTCGTCCGAGGGGACACGCGCGGCGGATCTCGGAGGTGGTGTGCGAGCCGTCCGCGCCTACGACACGCTGCGGCTCGAGGGAGCCGTGACCTGGGGGCCGTGGCGGCTCGAGACCGACAGGGCCGGCCTCGTCGTCCGGTCGCGCCGCCCGGGCGACCGTCTCGCGGGTCGCTCCCGTAAGGTTCAGGATGTGCTCGTGGACGCCAAGGTGCCGAGGGACGAGCGCGACGCCTGGCCGCTCGTCGCGACCGCCGACGGGGCCGTCGTGGCGGTCGTCGGCCTCGAGGAGGCGCCCGGCTGGGAGGGAGCGGTGAGGGCCGAGCAGGTGCAGGAGTGACCTCCGTCCACGCGGACGTCGGCGAGGTCCTGATCGACCAGGAGGTCCTGCGCACCCGCGTCGAGGAGCTCGGCGCCGAGATCTCTGCCGACTACGAGGGCCGCGACCTCCTGCTCGTCGGCGTCTTGAAGGGCGCGATCTTCTTCATCTCCGACCTGATGCGCGAGCTCACCGTCCCGTGCGAGATCGACTTCATGGCGATCTCGAGCTACGGCGCGGGCACCGACTCCTCGGGGGTGGTGCGGATCCTCAAGGACCTCGAGATCAACATCTCCGGCCGGGACGTGCTCGTCGTCGAGGACATCATCGACTCCGGGCTGACCCTGTCGTATCTGCGCCGAACCCTCGGCGCGCGCAAGCCGGCGTCGCTCGAGATCTGCGCGCTCTTGACGAAGCCGGAGCGGCGCGAGGTCGAGGTTCCCGTGCGCTACGTCGGCTTCGAGATCCCAAACCGGTTCGTGATCGGCTACGGCCTCGATTTCGCCGAGCGCTACCGGAATCTCCCCTACATCGGGGTTCTGCACCCCGACCTCGTGCCGAACGGCATCTAGCAGGGCTTTTCCCGCCACTCCCCGTGTTGGCGGCGCGTTGCGACACCCCATGGGGGGTCTGGAAAGACGGGGGCACGCTGCTACCCTCCGGGGTACGTGAACCGATTCTTCAGAAGCGCGCTCTTCCCCCTGGTCGTCATCGTACTGCTCGTCTACCTGGCGAGCCAGACGCTCATGCCGCGCGGCGACAGCAGCGAGAAGATGACGTACTCGCAGCTGATTCAGGCCACGAAGAACGGCGACGTCAGCGAGGTGACCTTCACGCCCAACCGCCAGTCGATCACGGCGGTGCTCGACTCGGGGCAGAAGGTCAAGGTCAACTACCCCTCGCCGCAGTCGCAGGCGCAGTTCCAGAACGTGCTCGAGGAGCACAACGTCAAGTTCGACTCGAAGGGCATCGGCACGAGCGCGTGGTGGGCGCTGCTCACCGGCTTCCTGCCGTTCCTGTTGCTGATCGGTTTCTGGATCTTCCTGATGAACCAGATGCAGGGCGGCGGCTCGAAGGTGATGAGCTTCGGCAAGAGCCGCGCCAAGCGGATGTCGCCCGACTCGCCGAAGGTCACGTACAAGGACGTGGCCGGCGCGGACGAGGCGGTCGAGGAGCTCCAGGAGATCAAGGAGTTCCTCGAGAACCCGAAGAAGTTCCAGGCGCTCGGCGCGCGGATCCCGAAGGGCGTGCTCCTCTACGGCCCGCCCGGCACCGGTAAGACGCTGCTCGCCCGCGCGACGGCCGGCGAGGCCGGCGTGCCGTTCTTCTCGATCTCCGGCTCGGACTTCGTCGAGATGTTCGTCGGCGTCGGCGC
>DASTKF010000135.1:0-20505 GCA_035716065.1 Gaiella sp. | reverse complement strand
GTGACGGCGTTCGCGGCCATGTCCCTACTGTTTCTTGTACGGCTTGCCGTCCGCCGCGGGCGGGATCGACCGCCCGATGACCCCGGCGACGGCGATCAAGGTGAGGACGTAGGGGAGCGCCTGGAACAGCACTGCGGCCGAATCGGAGTACTCGGGCAGACGTTGCGCGAGCGCGCTCGAGAACCCGAACAGGAGACAGGCGGCGGCCGCGCCGTACGGCCGCCAGTTGCCGAAGATCACCGCCGCGAGAGCGATGAAGCCGCGGCCGGAGGTCATGTTCTCGCTGAACGAGTTGACGAACCCGATCGACAGGAACGCCCCACCGGCGGCTGCAAGCATGCCCGAGGCGATCACGGCGCCGTAGCGGATCCTGTACACGTCGATCCCGACCGTGTCCGCGGCGCGCGGGTGCTCGCCGACCGCCCGGATCCGTAGCCCGAGCGGTGTCCTGAAGAGCACGAACCACGAGACGGGGATGAGGATCAGCGCGATCCAGATCATCAGGTTGAGGTTCCCGAAGATGTCCCCGAGGAACGGCACACCATCGATGAAGGACAGATGGACGTTCGGGATGCTCGGGATATCGCTGGGCGTCCCCTCCTGTCCGTAGATGTCGATGAAGAGGTAGCCGGTCAACCCGAGTGCGAGGAAGTTGACGGCGAACCCCGAGATGATCTGATCGGCCCGGAGGTGGATCGACCACACCGCGTGCAGCAGCGCTATCGCACCTCCGGACAGGATGCCGATCAGGAGGCCGAGGACCCACGAGTCGAGCTTGTCCGCGGCCAGGATCCCGAAGAACGCGCCCATCAGCATCATTCCCTCGAGCCCGATGTTCACGACGCCCGAGCGCTCCGAGAACATCCCCCCGAGCGCGGCGAAGATGAGCGGCGTCGCGTAGCGGAGCATCGCTGCGAAGAGCGCCGACCAGACGACCACCGTCTCGAGCTTGCCGATCGAGGACCGCGTGGCGAGGTAGGCGAGGCCGAAGCCGAGCGCGGCGGTCGCAATCGCATACCAACCGAAGCGCCGTTCTCCGCGCGTGATCACGAACACGCCGGCGAGCGCAGCGAGCAACGCGAGCAGGAGGCTCGGGATCCACGAGCGCGACGAGATCGGCGGCAGTGCCACGAACGCGGAGACGAGGCCGAGCACGATGCCCGCCCATGCGAGCGTCCGCAGCGGATTGCGGCGCACGACGTCCGTCGGCAGCGCGATGCTCGTCACGCCGCCACCGTCCTTCGCCCGCGCACGCGGGCGAGAAGCCAGAGGATCGCGAAGTCCAGGCCGACGAAGAGGATGACGAGCCCCTGGATCAGCAGCGTGAGGTTCGAGGCGAGCTCGGGCTGGAAGATCGTGGGATCGAGGTTGCGGGTGGACGTGCCGGTGATGAGCGCACCGAAGAGCAGGGCCGCGAGGCCCGTGCCGACCGCGGTGTTGCGGCCGAGCAGCGCGACGGCGATCCCCGTGAACCCCAACCCGGTCGTCGCAGACGCCTGGACGTCGCCGGTCGAGAGCCGGAACTGCCAGCCGAGGATGTCGATCGCGCCCGCGATACCCGCGAACGCCCCGGAGATCGCCATCGCGAGGAAGTAATTGCGTGCGACGCTGATCCCCCCGTACCGGGCGGCGTCGGGATTGAAGCCGACCGCCTTGACGCCGTACCCGAGCGTCGTGCGGTTGAGGATCGCCCAGTACACGACGAGCGCACCGAGGGCGATGAAGAACCCGATGTGGAGGCCCTGGAGGAGCGGGTCACCCCAGAAGACGTGGAGCTTCGCGCCCTCGACGACGTCGTTCGAGATCGGGACCGACGCCTGGGTGTCGTTCTGGAGCGGCCCTCCCAGACCGAAGAGGAACATGCCGACCCAGAGCACGATCCAGTTCAGCATGATCGTCGTGATCACTTCGTGCGCGCCCACCGTCGCCTTGAGGAAGCCTGCGATCCCCGCGACGAGCGCTCCGGCCAGCGTCCCGATCACCAGCACGAGCAAGACGTGCGGGACCGGGCTCATGCTCTCGAACGAGGAGCCGATCCAGACGGCCAGGATCGCACCGGCGAGGTACTGGCCCTGGCCGCCGATGTTGAACAGGCCGCAGCGGAACGCGAACGCGACAGCGAGCCCGACGAGGATCAGGGTGGTCGTCGCGATCAGCGTCTGCTGCAGGTTGAAGGCGGCGTCCGAGCCTGTGTCCCAGGGAATCTCGAAGAACCAGTTGAGCCCCGAGCCGTCGAAGATCGCCTTGTAGGTCTCGAGTGGGTTCTTGCCGGTCGTGACGAGCACCACGAGGCCGCCCATCACGAACGCGAGGAGCACCGTCAGGAGCGGCGCGAGCAGGCCGCCGGCGCGTTGTGCAAGCGCGATCCGCTCCGCGAAGCTCCCCCCCTCCTCCTCCGGCGGAGGCCCCGACGGCTGGCCGTACGGCTCCGTCGGGGTCGTCGCGCCCGTGTCGCTCATACCCGCTCCCGGCGCCGGCAAAGCCGGCACCGCCGCTCACTGGAGCCTCCGTCGAGCCTGCGACTCATGCCGCGGCCTCGCTACGCCCGGCACCCGTCATCGCGATGCCGAGCGCCTCCTCGCTCGCGGTCGGCGGGAACTCGCCGGCGATCTCGCCCTCGTACATCACGAGGACCCGGTCGGAGAGGGAGAGAATCTCCTCGAGCTCGAGCGAGACGAGCAGGATCGCGCGGCCCTCGTCGCGCTCCTCGATCAGCCTGCGGTGGACGAACTCGATCGCACCGACGTCGAGGCCGCGGGTCGGCTGCGCCGCAATCAGGACCTTCGGGTTGCGCTCGATCTCGCGGGCGAGCACGACCTTCTGCTGGTTCCCGCCGGAGAGGCTGCCCGCCCGCGTCGTCGGCCCGCCGCCCCGCACGTCGAACGCCTTGATCAGCGCGCGGGCACGCTCGATCAGGCGCCGCGGGAACAGCCAGCCGAACCGCGAAGCGGGCCGCGAGCGATAGTCGTGGAGCGCGATGTTCTCGGCGATCGAATACTCGAGCACGAGCCCGCGCCGCTGGCGGTCCTCGGGGATGTGGCCGAGCCCGGTCTCGAGGTGGCCGTGCACCGAGTCGCGCGTGACGTCGTCGCCGTCGATGCATACCGTCCCGGCGTCGACCGGGCGAAGTCCCGCCAGCGCGTCGATCATCTCGGTCTGCCCGTTCCCGTCGATCCCCGCCAGCCCCACGATCTCGCCCGCCCGCACCTGGAACGTGATGCCGCGGACCTTCTCGATGCCTCGGTCGTCGTGCACGCGGAGGCTCTCGACCTCGAGCAGGGGCTCGCCGGGCTGGGCCGCGGTCTTCTCCACGTGCAGGAGCACGTCGCGGCCGACCATGAGGCGGGCGAGGCTCTCCTCCGTTGCGCCCTCGGCGGGCAGCGTCTCGACCAGCTTGCCGCGCCGCAACACCGTGATCCGGTCGGCGATGTCGAGCACCTCGTTGAGCTTGTGCGAGATGAAGATCACCGACTTGCCGCGCGCGGTGAGGCTACGGATGACGTCGAACAGCTCCTGCGCCTCCTGCGGCGTGAGCACGGCGGTGGGCTCGTCGAGCACCAGGATGTCCGCCTCCCGGTAGAGCGCCTTCAGGATCTCGACGCGTTGCTGCTGGCCGACGGTGATGTCCTCGATGGTCGCGGCGGGGTCGACGGCGAGCCCGTAGCGATCGGAGATCTCCTGGACGCGCCGCTCCGCCTCGTGGACGTCGAACACGATCCCGCTGCGGGTCGGCTCCTCGGCCAGGACGATGTTCTCCGCCACCGTCATCACGGGGATCAGCATGAAATGCTGATGGACCATTCCTACCCCGGCGGCGATCGACGCGCTCGGCGAGCCGAGCCGCACGGGCTGACCCTTGATCAGGATTTCGCCCTCGTCGGCGTGGTACAGGCCGTAGAGGATGTTCATCAGCGTCGACTTGCCCGCGCCGTTCTCGCCGAGGAGCGCGTGGACCTCCCCCTCGTGCAGGTCGAAGCTGACGTCGTCGTTCGCGACGGTCCCCGGAAAGCGCTTCGTGATGTGGCGCATCTCGAGAACCTGAGGCCGCGCGGACATTGCGCGGGATCATATGCAAACGGGGCGCAGCTTCCTGCGCGCCCCGGTCAGGCCTTCGCTACCTGCGCGGGACGTCGATGTCGCCGTCGGCGATCTGCTTCGAGACGTCGTCGAGCTTCGCGATCAGGGCGTCGCGGTCCGGCGCGTCCGCGCTGACCTTCCCGTAGCCAACGCCCCCGTTCGCGACGTCGAAGAGCGAGTCCGCGCCGCCCTCGAACGAGCCGTCGATCTCGCTGTTGATCGTGTCGTAGACCGCGACGTCGACCTTCTTCGTCGCGCTCGTCAGCATGAACGGCCCGAGGAACGACTGATCCGAGTCGACGCCGATTCCCCAGGCGTCACGTTCCTTCGCGGCCTGGAGCGCGCCGAGCCCGCAACCGCCGGCGGCCGCGAACACGGCCTTCGACCCGCGCGCGATCTGCGTGAGCGCAAGCTCCTTGCATTTCGCCTGGTCGACGAAATCCTGCGAGTAGCCCTGGATGACCATGACGGCGGGATTCGTCGCCTTCGCGCCCGCCCGGTAGCCGGCGAGGAACGCTACGACAGCCGGCACCGCCTGGCCGCCGACCGCGCTGACCGCGCCCTTGCCCGCTACCGTCGCGGCTGCGACGCCGACGAGATAGCCCGCTTCCTGCTCGGCAAAGACGAGCCCGCGCACGTTCCCCGGCTTCCCCTCGAGTGCCGCGGCGGGGAAGTCGACGATCGCAAAGTCCGTGTCCGGGAACTGCCGCGCAACGGTAGAGACGGAATCGCCCATGAGGAAGCCGACCGCGATCACGAGGTCGTAGCCGTCCCGCGCGGCGGTGGTCAGGTTCGGGACGTAGTCGCTCGTCGACTTCGAGATGAAGACGCGCCCCTGGATCCCAAGCTCCGTCTCCGCGCGCTCGAGCCCCGTGTTGGCAAGCGCATTGAACCCGCGGTCGTTGAGGCCGCCGATGTCGGTGACGAGCGCCACACGGACGTCCGAGTCGCTGGCGGAGTCGCTACTGCCGCCGCATGCTACAGCGAAAAGCGCCAGGAACACAACGAAGGCGAGCGCGATGCTCTGGCGGGGGCGGCCCATACCCTCCGTCTACCCATCCCTCCACCCACCGAAACGTCGGTGGGCGGGCACGAGGCCCGCCCACCGGTAATGCCGTTGCTCGCCCCTCTACTTGACGGTCGAGGGCGGCTTGACCTTGCCGGAGGCGAGGTCCTTCTTCCACTTCCCGAGCAGGTTGATCAGGGCGACGCGGCGGGGCGCATCCGCGCTCACCTTGCCGAAGCCGACGCCGTTGTTCTTGGCGTTGTAGAGCCCGTTGACTCCGCCCTTCCACGCCTTGCTCTTGGCGAGCTTGATCGTGTCGTAGACGCCCACATCGACCTTCTTCTGGGCGCTCGTCAGGATGTGCTTGCCGAGGTAGAACTGGTCGGCGTCGACGCCGACGCCCCAGGCCTTGTTCTCCTTCGCAGCCTGGAGCGCGCCGAGCCCACAGGCGCCCGCGACCTGGAAGATCACGTCGGCGTCCTGCTGGATCTGGTTCAGAGCGATCTCCTTGCACTTCGCCTGGTCGACGAAGTCCTGCGAGTAGTCGTTGAGTGTCGTGATGCTGGGCTTCACCTTCTTGGCGCAGTACTGGTAGCCCGCGATGTAGTGGTCGACGGGCGGGATCTTCACACCGCCGACCGACGCGATGACGCCCGACTTGGAGACCGTCGCAGCCGCGACACCGGCGAGGCAGCCCGCGTCCTGCTCCGCGAAGAGGATCCCGCGAACGTTCTTCGGCTTCCCCTTGAGGTCGCCTGCCGCGAAGTCGATGATCGCGAACTTCGTGTCGGGGAACCGCTTCGCCACCGCCGCCATCTGGTCGGCCATCAGGAACCCGACGCCGATCACGAGATCGTAACCTCTCGCACCCGTCGAGAGATTCGGGATGTAGTCGGCGGAGCTCTTCGAGATGAAGACACGAGTGTCGACGCCGAGCTTGCTTTGCGCGCGCAGGCGACCCACGTTCGCGAGGTGGTTGAAGCTCCTGTCGTTGAGGCCTCCGGTGTCGGTCACGAGCGCCACGCGGAACTTGGCGGGCGCCGCCGGCTTGGCCGAGCCAATCGAGGCGACGGTCAGCGCCGAGACCGCGACGAGCGCGACCGAGGCGAGGACCATCCATTTGCGAATCGCCACGTACCCTCCTTGATGATGCTTTGACGAAGCCTCCCGCTTCTGTGACGCGGGATTCAACACGAAGTTGGACCGGTGTCGCAACCGGCGCAGCCTAGTCGCAATCCGGCGCTCGGGTTGTAAGGAACGCCGCGCTACTCGGAGCCGATCACCGAGGCCAGCTGGTGCTCCTCGAGCAGCACGCGGCGCGGCTTCGAACCTTCGTAGCCCGAGATGATGCCGCGGCGCTCGAGCATGTCGATCAGCCGGCCCGCACGCGTGTAGCCGACGCGTAGCCGGCGCTGGAGCAGCGAGACGGAGGCCGTCTGCGTCTGGACGACGATCTCGATCGCGCGGTCGAGCAGCGGGTCCTCGTCGGGGTCGAAGTCGAGGTCGTCGCCGTCCTCCGCCGGCACGGCCTCCGGCGCCTCGAGAAGCGTCTCGTCGAGCTGTTGACCGCGCTGTGCCCGGCACTGCTCGACGATCAGCGCGATCTCGTCCTCGGTCACGAATGCGCCCTGGACGCGCTGCAGGCGTGACGTTCCGAGCGGCTTGAAGAGCATGTCTCCCTGGCCCAGGAGGCTCTCCGCCCCCGAGCCGTCGAGGATCACGCGGGAGTCAGTCTGACTCGAGACGGCGAATGCGATCCGGCTCGGGACGTTCGCCTTGATCATTCCGGTGATCACGTCCACCGACGGGCGCTGGGTGGCGAGCACGAGGTGGATCCCGACCGCACGCGACTTCTGCGCGAGCCGGATGATCGCGTCCTCGACCGCCTGCGGGGAGACCATCATCAGGTCGGCCAGCTCGTCGATCACGACCAGCAGGTACGGCAGCGGGTCCTCCCCACGCGCGCGGAACGTGCGATTCGCCTCCGGCAGGTTGCGGGCACGGATCAGCGACAGGCGCTCGTAACGGCGCTCCATCTCCGCCACGACGTTCTGGAGCACCGCCGATGCCTCCTTCGGGCTCGACACGACCGGGGTGAGGAGGTGCGGGATCGACTCGTAGAAGTTGAGCTCGATCCGCTTGGGGTCGATGAGGATCATCCTCACGTCGTCCGGGGTCGCGCGCAGCAGCACGGACGTGAGGAGCGTGTTGATGCAGCCCGACTTGCCCGAGCCGGTGGTGCCCGCGATCAGGAGGTGCGGCATGCGCGCGAGGTCGGTCCAGACCGCGTTTCCGGAGATGTCCTTGCCGAGCCAGACCGAGAGCGGGCTTGCCGTGCCCGGGAGATCGTCGTAGATGTCTCCGAGCGTGACCATGCGCGGCGCGAGGTTCGGTACCTCGACTCCCACCGCCTGCTTGCCGGGGATCGGCGCAAGGATGCGGATCTCGGTCGTCGCGAGCGCGTAGGAGAGGTCGTCCTTCAGGCCCGCGACCTTGGAGACCTTCGTCCCCGGTGCGAGCTGGAGCTCGTAGCGGACGACCCGTGGCCCGGCGATCGTGCCGACCACCGTCGCCTCGACGCCGAAGTGTGCGAGCGTCTCGGTGAGCACCTGCGCGGTGCGGGCGCTGACGTCGGCCGAGTCGGCACGTGTCGGCGGGCTCGCCTTGAGGAGCGCGCGGTCGGGAAGCCGGTATTCGCCGCTCGTGGAGGGCTCGAAGTCGAGTCCCGCATCGTCCGCCGTCGGCTCGTCCTCCGGCACGTCGGGCTCGGGCGGAAGCAGCGGCGGCGGCTCGGCGGAGAGCGGGCCGGCCGCGACGACGTCCGGGTACGCCTCCATGCCGTCCACCGGCACGATCGGCGTGCGGGGCAGCCCTCGCGGGGCCGTCTCGACGGCGTCGGCCGACGGGTCGGCGTCGCTCCAGTCGGCCCATTCGATGCTCTCGATCGACCGACGGGCGGCGTTGCCGGCCTGCCGGACCACGTTTCCCGAGCTGCGGAGCAGCGCGCCGGCCGAGGCTCCGGTGACGAGCAGCATCCCGGCGAGAACGAGTGCGATCCCGACGATCAGCGAGCCGGCCTCCCCGATGAAGCGTGCGAGGCTACCGCCCAGGGCCGAGCCGACGGTGCCGCCATGGCCTTCTCCCAACGCGATCATCAGGCCCAGGAGGCCGATCGCGACGCCGGTCCGGAAGGGGCGCAGGTCGATCAGCTCGCTGCGGACGAGCATCAGGCCGCCAATGCCGAGGAGTGCAAGCGGAACGAGCGGTGCGGCTGCGCCGAGGCCGTCGCGGAGCCCGCCTGCGACGTGCGCTCCCACCGGGCCTCCGTCGAAGCCGAGCCAGAGGACGGTCACGAGCACGAGGCCGACCGCGACGAGACCGAGCCCCCAAAGCTCGGGATGGTGGTGCCCGCGTGTCTTCCTCGTCTTCTTGCGGACGCGCGCCGGGCTGCGCGGCTTGCGTGTCCGCGTCGGTGCGGCCCGCTTCTTCCTCGTGGCCATGGGCTTGCTCGTTCTCCACTGCCGGCGCGAGTCCTGCGCGGGCGCCTTCGCGTTCGTCGTAGTGTCTCCGGTCGTGACGGTGGTGGGGATCGCTGTGGCGGGCGCGGTGGGCGCGCTCGCGCGGTACGGCCTCGAGGGGGTCGTCAGCCGCCGCTGGCCGGGCGCGTTCCCGTGGGGCACGTTCGTCGTCAACATCAGCGGCGCCTTCGCGATCGGCATCGTGTTCGTGCTCCTCACCGAGCGCGTAAGCGTCGACCCGTGGCTGCGGTCGACGATCACGATCGGCTTTCTCGGGGCCTATACGACGTTCTCGACGCTCTCCTTCGAGAGCTACCGGCTGCTCGAGGACGGGGCGATCGGCCTCGCCCTCGCGAACTCGCTGGGCAGCCTCGCCGCGGGGCTCGTTGCCGTCTACCTCGGCGTGGCCGCCGGGAGGGCGATCTGATGCGCATCGAGGGAGAGGGGAAGCTGCTCCGGATCTTCGTCGGCGAATCCGACACGTGGCACGGCCGGCCGCTCTACGAGGCGATCGTCACCCGCGTGCGCAAGGAGGGCCTCGCCGGGGCCACGGTCATCCGCGGGATCGAGGGCTTCGGTGCCCACTCGCGGATCCACTCGTCGCGGATCCTGCGCCTGAGCCAGGACCCTCCCGATCGTGATCGAGCTGGTCGACACCGCCGAGAACATCGACCGCGTGCTGCCGATCCTCGACGAGATGGTCAGCGAGGGAATGGTGACCCTCGAGCGGGTCGAGGTGATCGCCTACCGTGCGCCGGCGGAGGATCGCTAGGCGGCGCGAGCCCGCGCTTCGTCCACGATCACCTCGGCCTCGGCGCGGTTGCCGAAGCCGCGCGTCTCGACCTTCTCTGCCTCCAGGTCCTTGTAGACCTGGAAGAAGTGCTCGATCTCGTTGCGGAGCTCGGGCGGGATGTCGTGCACGTCGTGGACGCGCATCCACGCGGGATCCTTGAGCGGAACGCAGAGGATCTTCTCGTCCGGGCCCTTCGCGTCGGTCATGTGGAACACGCCGACGACGCGGGCCCTGATTCGGCAACCGGGGAACGTCGGCTCGCCGACGAGGCAGAGCGCGTCGAGCGGATCCCCGTCCTCGCCGAGCGTCCCCTCCACGAACCCGTAGTCGGCCGGGTAGCTCATCGACGTGAACAGTCGCCGGTCGAGGACGATGTGCCCGGTCGCGGCGTCGACCTCGTACTTGTTCCGCGAACCGGAGGGAACCTCCACGAAGACGCTCACGTCCGCCATCCGCCGAACCTACCCGAGTCTGCCGATGCGGTCGACGAGGAGGTCGAAGAACGCCGCTGAGTCGAGGTCGACGCCGACGTGGGCGTTCGCGAGGCGATCGGTGCGGTGCCACAGGTCGACGACGGTGCGCCCGCGGCAGAGCTCGGAGTCGCGCTCGACCTCGACGTTGCGCAGCTTCGTCTCGACGAGGCCGGGACGGAGGACGTGCGCGACGGCGACGGCGTCGTGGATCGGCGCGCCGTCCCAGCCGTACGTCTCGCGGTGATAGACGGTGAAGAAGTCGACGAGCTCCGCGACGAAGACGCCGATCGACCCGGCGTCACGCAGCCGGCGCTGCACGTCCGGGCCGGTGACAGCCTTGTGCGTCACGTCGAGGCCGATCATCGTCACGTCGAGCGGCGCGTCGAGAACGGTCTGCGCTGCCTCGGGGTCCGCCCAGACGTTGAACTCTGCGGCGGGGGTCATGTTGCCCTCGGCGATCGCGCCGCCCATCAGGACGATCCGCTCGAGGCCGTCGGCCCCGTGCGCGTCGAGATAGCGCGCCGCGTTCGTGAGCGGCCCGGTCGGGATGAGCGTGACCGGGCCCGCGGCGTCCGCGACCGCCCCCGCCATCCACTCGACCGCGTCCTCCGAGACCGGTGCAAGGCTCGGCGGGGGCAGCGTCGGGCCGTCGAGGCCACTCTCACCGTGGACGTGCGCGGCGACGACCAGCTCCCGCTCGAGCGGCACTGAGGCGCCCGCCGCGACGGGGACGTCCCCGCGGCCTGCGAGCTCGAGCACGCGCAGCGCGTTCGCCGTCGTCTTCTCCAGCGTCTGGTTTCCAAAGGTCGTCGTGACGCCGAGCAGCTCGAGCTCGGGGCTGCCGAGCGCGAGCAGCAGCGCGATGGCGTCGTCGTGACCGGGGTCGCAGTCGAGGATGATCGGCGTGGCCACGCGGCGATTATCTCCGAGCGAGGATCGCGTCGACCTCGGCAGCGGTCGGCAGCGACGGCTGGGCGCCGAAGCGCGATGCTGCGAGGGCGCCGGCCGCGCACGCGCGGCGGAGCGCTTCCTCGTGCGAGCGCTCCTCGAGCAGCGAGACGAGCAGGCACGCGGTGAACGCGTCGCCCGCTCCTGTGCCGTCCACCGCGTCGACCGGTGGCGGCGCCGCGCGGGCCAGCTCCTCCCCGTCGTCCAGGAGAACGGCGCCCTCGGCGCCGAGCGTCAGGGCGACGAGGCCGTCGCGCCGCACGAGCGTCTCGAGCTCGTGGCGGTTCACGACGACGAGGTCCGCGTCGACGGCGATGGGACGCGCCGGCGCGGCGTTGAGGCAGAAGAGCCCGGTGCACTCCTCCCACGCGCCGAGAACGGCTTCGTCGGGGATCTCGAGCTGGCAGAGGACGGCGTCGTGCGGAGGCAGGTCGACTGCGCCGAGGGTGGCGTTCGCTCCGGGCGCCACGGCGATCGTCGTCTCGCCCGCCGCGTCGACCTGGATGAGCGCCACGCCCGTGGGCGCGCCGGTCTCCTGCAGCACGAGCTCCACACCCGCCGCGCGGAGACCCGCCAGCGCCTCCTCGGCGTGCGGGTCGCGCCCGACCGCCCCGATCATCGTCACGTCGGCGCCCAACCGCGCGCACGCAACGGCCTGGTTCGCCCCCTTCCCTCCGGGCACCCGGCTGAACGTCCCGCCGCCCACGGTCTCGCCCGGCTCCGGCAACCGCTCGACCCGCACGACCAGGTCGAGGTTGACGGAACCGACCACCACGATTCTCGGGGGCACGTGTGCATCCTCGCACCGACAACCGCTCTCCATGCCTCGTGCCTGGCGGCCGGAGGCCGGCTTTGCCGGCCGGGAGGCCAACGACGAACCATCGGTGAACTGCGCTGGAGGAGGGGGCTCGTGGGGGAACCAGGGGTTCCCCCACGCTCACGCGGCGAGTGCGCGGAGGTCGTCGACCGTTGCGCCGAGGAGCGTGTCCCGCAGGTCGAAGAGCCCAGCCCAGAGCGAGGAGCGGTCCGGCACCACGTCGAGGCGGACCGCGTCGTCGAGCCCCTGGAGCGCGCGCACCAGCACGGCCAGCTCGAGGTACACCGCCGCCGTGCGATTCGGGCACGCGGTGACGCCCGCCCGCTCGAGCACCGGGCGCCACTCGACGAGCTCGCCCGCGCCCGGGCCGCCGTACCACGAGCTGCCCTCGGCCCGGTCGGGCTCGAGCTCGATCAGGTAGGCGGAAAGCGGCGCCTCGAGGCCGGCGAGCGCTGTCTCGACGCGGTCCGCCGCATGCCGGAAAGCAGCACGCCGCGCGCCCGGTGTCGCCGGGTGGGCATCGCCCTTGCCCCAACGCTCGAGAAGCCGACAGAAGGCAATCGCGGCCGCCTCGCACGCGCGCAGCTGCGCGATGAGACGCCGCACCGTCGCCGGCGTCGCCCCGTTCGCCTCGAGCACGTCGGCCCAGTCAACCATCTAAACCTCGATCACCACGGGAAGGATCATCGGCCGGCGGCGGGTTCGCTGGTAGACGGCCTGTCCGATCCCGTCGTGGATGTGCTCCTGGATGAGCTTGATCTCCGTGACGCCGTTGTCCGCGAGCTCCCGGGCGATCCGCTCCGCCTCGGCGCGCAGGTCGTCGATCAGCTCCTCGTCCTCCCCCACTCCGCGCGCGATCAGCTCCGGCGGGGCGACGTCGCTGCCGTCGCCGTCGAGCGCGACGGTGGTGACGACGATGAGGACGCCGTCCTCGGAGAGACGCCGCCTGTCGCGCAGCGCGACGTCCTCGACGTCGCCGACTCCCAGGCCGTCGACAAACGTGACTCCCGCCTCGACGTGGTCGACGATCCGTGCGGCGCCCGGCGTCAGCTCGACGACCGAGCCGTTCTCCGCCAGGAGGATCGACTCGGCGGGCACACCCGCGTCCAGGGCGAGCCGCGCGTGGGCGGCAAGCATGCGGTACTCGCCGTGGATCGGCATCATGGCGCGCGGCCGCACGAGCGAGAGCAGCGTGCGCAGCTCCTCCGAGCAGGCATGCCCCGACACGTGGACGGGCGCGATCTCCTGGTGGAGCACCTCTGCCCCGAGCCGTGCGAGGCGGTTGATCGAGTCGTGGACGCGAAGCTCGTTCCCGGGAACCGGCTTGGCGGAGATGATCACCGTGTCGCCGCGCTCGACGACGACGTTCTGGTGGTCGCCGTAGGCGATCCGCGTCAGCGCGGACATCGGCTCTCCCTGGCTGCCGGTGCAGAGAATCAGCACCTCGCCGGGCGGAAGGTCCATCGCCTCCTTGGGCGAGACGATCACGTCGTCCGGGAGCTCGACGTAGCCGAGGCTGCGGGCGATGTTCATGTTCTTGCGCATCGAGCGGCCGACCACCGCGACCTTGCGGCCATTCGCGATGGCCACCTCGGCGGCCTGCTGGACGCGGTGGATGTTCGACGCGAACGAGGCGACGATGATCCGCCCTGTCCGGAGCGGGATGAGCTGGCGGAACGCCTCCCCGACGAGCCGCTCCGAGCCTGTCATCCCCGGGCGCTCGGCGTTCGTCGAGTCACCCAGCAGCAGGTCCACCCCGCGGTTGCCGAGCGCAGCGAGCGCGCCGACGTCCGTCTTGAGACCATCGACCGGTGTGTGGTCGAGCTTCCAGTCGCCCGTGTGCAGCACGCGCCCGGCGGCTGTCTCGATCACGACCGCCGTGGCGTCGGGGATCGAGTGCGCCATCCGGATCAACTCGATACGAAACGGACCGAGCTCGATCGGAGCGGCACCGGGCTCGGCCTCGGTCAGGGCGGTGACGGCGGCGAGGCCGTGCTCGTCGAGCTTCGACTTCACGAGGGCGAGCGTGAGCCGCGTGCCGATCACCTCGTTGACGTCGACCTCGCGCAGCACGTACGGCAGGCCGCCGACGTGATCCTCGTGGGCATGCGTCAGGACAATCGCGCGCACGGGCCGCCCGACGAGGTACGAGAAGTCGGGGAGCACGAGATCGACGCCGAAATGCTCGTCGCGCGGAAACGCGAGGCCCGCGTCGAGGACGATGCGCTCGTCGCCCACCTCGAACACGGTCATGTTCTTGCCGACCTCGCCGAGGCCTCCGAGCGGGATGATCCGCAGGTTGTCCGTCACGCTTCGGAGTCTACGGACGGCTCTCGACGTGGAAACCGCAGACCGGGGTACTCAGAGGGCCCACCGCTGCGCGACCCAGGTCGTCTCGTCCAGCCGCTCGCCGGTGAGTGCCGCGTCTCCGTCGAGGTGTGCGAGCAGGTCGAGCAGCCCGCGCGGCGCCCGATCCGGATCGGCCTCCTCACCGTCGACGGTTGCGCTCACCTCCCCGTCGACGCGCGCGAGATCGACGCGCTCGGAGGGGTCGTCCGGGGCTGCCGCGGCGACGAGCACGTCGACCGCCGCGATCCGCCAGAGGCCGTCCTCGTCGTCCCGCCGCACCTCGACGGCCTCGTAGGGCCTGCGCAGCTCCCTCTCGATCGCGTCGGCGAGCGGCGTCGCACTCCCGTCGGGGATGTCGTCGTCGACGACGAGCGTGCCGTCCTCCAGCGCGACGAAGCTGACCGTGTCGCCGGGCAGGTCGGGCGCGTGCGTCGAGGTGACGACGTCCCACGGGCCCCGTGCGTGAGCGACGCCGGTGAGGCCGGGAAGGTCGAAGCCCGGCGCCGTCGGGACGCCGGCGCCGGCTCCCATCAGCGCGTTCAGCAGAGAACGCGTCGAGTCGCGCACGGCGTCAGGCGACCGCGGCGAGAAGCCCGAGCCGCTCGAGGCAGTCGCGGATCTCGGCAGTCTCCGCCTCGTCGGCCTCGACGAGCGGCAGGCGCAGCCCGCCGACCTCGTGGCCGAGGAGCTGGAGCGACCTCTTGATCGCGATCGGATTCGTCTGCACTCGGAGAATCTCGATGGCCGGCCGAAGCTCCTCGTCGAGCGCGTGGGCGCGCTCGACGTCGCCGGCGCGGTAGCTCGAGACGAGCTCCTTCACCTGCGGTCCCACGACATGGGTGTGGACGCAGATGCCACCAACACCGCCGACCTCGAGGAACGGCAGGAGCAGGTCGTCGTCGCCGGCGTAGAGGTCGAGCCCGGACGCGACGACGTGCCTCGCCGCCTCGATCGAGGGCTTCGCCTGCTTCACCGCGCGGACGTTCTCGATCTCGGAGAGCCGCGTGATCGTCTCCGGCTCCGCGTCGACGACGACCCGTGACGGAATGTCGTAGAAGACGACGGGCCTGTCGGTCGCAGCCGCGACCGCCTCGACGTGCGCGACGATGCCGCGCTGCGGCGGCTTGTTGTAGTACGGCGTGACGACGAGGACGCCGTCGACGCCGAGCTCGTGCGCGCGCTCGGTGAGGTGGATCGAGTGAGCCGTCGAGTACGTGCCCGTCCCCGCGACGACCGTGCCGCGGTCGCCAACGGTGTCGACGGCTGCCTCGAACAGCGCAAACCGCTCCTCGTCGGTCAGCGTCGGCGCCTCGCCGGTCGTCCCGGCGACGACGATGCCGTCCGAGCCGTTGTCGAGCAGAAAGCTGCACAACGCGCTGAACGCTTCGAGGTCGACCGACCCGTCCTCGCGGAACGGCGTCACGATCGCGGTCAGAACCTCTCCGAGCACGCTCTGGATTGTAGTCGCCCGCAAAACGAGTAAGGATTGCGCGGTCCATCCGGCCCACGGGAGAACGGAGGCATCATGATCAAGGAGTTCAGAGACTTCCTGTTGCGGGGCAACATCGTCGAGCTCGCGATCGCGTTCGTGATGGGTGTCGCGTTCGCGGCCGTCGTGAACTCCTTCGTGAACAACCTCGTCATGCCGATCGTCGCGATGATCATCGGGAAGCCCGACTTCTCCGACCTGACGTTCACGATCAACGACGCCGTGTTCCGCTACGGCGCGTTCATCACGGACGTGATCAGCTTCGTCGCGATCGCGGCGGCGGTCTTCTTCTTCGTCGTCAAGCCGATGAACGCGCTGATGAAGCGTGTCTCGAAGCCGACCGAGGAGGAGGTCTCGGACGAGGAGCGCCGCCACCAGGAGCTCCTCGCGGCGCTGCGCGCGCGCTAGGACGTCCAAGCTCCCGGCGTCCGGCTACAGGATCCGCTCCAGACCGACGGTGAGGCCGGGCGGGAGCCCCCGCACGGCCTCCACGGCTCGGAGCACGCCCGGCACGAAGGCCTCGCGGGAGGTCGTGTCGTGGCGGATCGTCAACGTCTCCCCCGGCCCGCCCAGGAGCACCTCCTGGTGCGCCACGAGGCCGGGAAGGCGCACCGAGTGGATCGTGACACCCTCGCCCATCCGCGCCGCCGTGGCCTTCGCCGTCCCGGACGGCGCATCGAGCTTCGTCTCGGCGTGGAGCTCGACGATCGCGGCGCGCGGGAGCGCTCGAGAAGCCTCTTCGGCGAAGCGCATCATCAGCACAGCGCCGAGGGCGAAGTTCGGCGCGTAGAGGCACGGCACATCGGCCCCGCGCGCCAGGCGGTCGAGCCCGTCCGTGTCGAATCCGGTCGTCCCCACGACAAGCGGCACCCGGGCCTCGAGCGCAAGGGCTGCGTTCGGTAGCACCGCGTCCGGCCTGGTGAAGTCGATCGCGACATCGCACTCGCCCGGCCTGTTCTCGCGCC
Source organism: Gaiella sp. (assembly GCA_035716065.1). GTDB lineage: Bacteria > Actinomycetota > Thermoleophilia > Gaiellales > Gaiellaceae > Gaiella. The sequence continues at coordinate 4,070 of DASTKF010000135.1, read as the reverse complement.
CGTCGACCACCACGTGGCCCGCGCGCTCGAGCGCGGGACCGAGCACCGAGCCGACCTTGCCGGCCGTGCCGAAGAGACAGAGCTTCACGAGCGCTCGGCGAGCGCCGGATTCACGTGCGCGAGCGCCGCGCGAAAGCGGCTCTCGCGCGGCCCGATGCCCGCCGCGGAAAGGCGGCCCGGGTCGAAGAGCTCGCTTGCCGCCGCAGCGACGTCGGCCTCCGTGACCGCCCGCACGCGCCGGATCGTCTCCTCGGTCGAGACCAGCTCGGCGTCGGTGACGAGCGCCCTCCCGAGGCGCGTCATCCGGTTCGACGTGCTCTCGAGCGAGAGAAGCAGGCGCCCCTCGAGATTCTCCTTCGCGCGTTCGAGCTCGCCCGGCCGCAGATTGCCGGCAGCAACGTCGCGCAGCTCCGCGGCCGTCACCGCGAGGCACTCGTCGAGATTGTCCTCCCGCGTGCCGACGTACACGCCGACCTGGCCGGTCTCTGCGTACTGCGAGCCGTACGTGTAGACGCTGTACGCCATCCCGCGCTTCTCGCGGATCTCCTGGAAGAGCCGGGACGAGGCCGAGCCGCCGAGGATGGCGTCGAGGACGGAGACGGCGTAGCGGCGGCTGTCGTCGCGCCCGATCCCTGTGCCGCCGAGGACGACGTGGTACTGCTCCGTCTTCCGACGCAGGAAGCGGTAGCCCGGTCGCGGGACGCGCCGCAGAAGCGGCCGGCGCACGCTGGAAGCGCCGTTCGACGTGGCACGGCGGGCGGCGAACAGCTCCACGAGGCGGTCGTGCGAGACGTGTCCCGCCGCCGAGAGCACGACGTTCGACCCGACGTACGCGCCGCCGTGGTAGCTGCGGAGGGCGCGCCGCGATACGCCGGCGATCACCTCGGCGCTGCCGATCACCGGCCGCCCGAGCGGGTGGTTCCCGAACACGGCCTCCGCTGCGAGGTCGTGCACGAGCTCCTGCGGGTTGTCGTCCACCATCGCGATCTCTTCGAGGACGACCTCGCGCTCCGAGTCGACGTCCTCGAACGCAGGCGCGAAGACCATGTCGACCATCGCGTCGAGCGCTTCCTCGAGCCGGCGATCCGGCACCCGCGTGTAGACGACGGTCGTCTCGCGCGACGTCGCGGCGTTGATTTCGCCGCCCATCGCGTCGAAGAGCTCCGCGATGTCCTGCGCGCTGTAGCGCGACGACCCCTTGAAGAGCAGGTGCTCGATGAAGTGCGAGACGCCGGCCCGCGACGGCGGCTCGTCCCGCGAGCCGGTCGCGATCCAGAGCCCGAGCGCGACCGAGCGGACGCCGCGCAGCGGCTCCGTCGCAACGCGCTCGCCGCCCGGAAGCGTCGTTATCTGCGGCTCGGGCACGGATCGGATCCTAGGTGCCCAAGGGGACTGGCACCGCAGGTGCCTGTCCCCAGTGAACCTTTGCCTCTCTCCTACGCTGACGGTGAGGCAACTGTTCGCTGGGGACAGGCACCCTGTGGGTGCCAGCCCCCGGTGCTAGTCCCTTCTTCTGCCGCGATCGCGGCCGCCGCGGCCGCGATCGTCGCGGGGCGGGCGTGGCTCGCGCGGCGGGGCGTCCTTCGCCCGCTCGACGAGCGTCTCCGGCGAGACGAGCTCGCTGTCCTCGTGCTTCGCGACGAGCTTCAGCCCGATGCGGCCACGCTCCTTGTCGACCTCCTGGACGACGACGTCGAGCGTGTCGCCGCGGGAGATCACGTCCTCGATGTGCGCGACCCTGCCCGGGCCGACGTTCGAGACGTGGAGCAGGCCGTCCGTGCCCTTCTTCAGCTCGACGAACGCGCCGAAGTCGGTCGTCTTGACCACCCGACCCGTGTACGTGTCGCCGACCTCGGGCTCCTTCGTCATCGCTGCGATGGCCGAGATCGCCGCGTCGCCCTTCGTACCCTCGGTCGCGTAGACGAGGATCGTGCCGGCCTCCTCGATGTCGATCTGGACGTCGTAGTCGGCCTCGAGCGAGCGGATCGTCTCGCCGCCCTTCCCGATGACCATCCCGATGAAGTCGGGGTTGATCTGGATCGACTGGATCCTCGGCGCATGCCCCGCGAGCTCTGCCCGCGGCTCGGAGATCGTCTCGCGCATCCTGTCGAGGATGAACGAGCGCGCCCGCTTGGCCTGCTCGAGCGCAGAGCGCATGATGTCCTGCGTGACACCGGCGATCTTGATGTCCATCTGCAGGGCCGTGACGCCCTCTTCGGTGCCGGCGACCTTGAAGTCCATGTCGCCCAGATGGTCCTCGGCTCCCTGGATGTCCGTGAGGATGGCGTAGTCGTCACCCTCCTTCACGAGGCCCATCGCGATACCGGAGACCGGCGCCGCGATCGGCACGCCGGCGTGCATCAGGGACATCGTCGAGCCGCAGACGGATCCCATCGACGACGAGCCGTTCGACTCGAGCGTCTCGGAGACGAGGCGGATCGTGTACGGGAACTCGTCGGTCGACGGGATGACCGCCTCGAGGGCCCGCTGAGCGAGCGCTCCGTGGCCGATGTCGCGCCGCTTCGGGCCCCGCATGAAGCCCGTCTCCCCGACCGAGTACGGCGGGAAGTTGTAGTGGTGGATGTAGCGGCGCTCCTGCTCCGTCGAGAGGTCGTCGATCCGCTGCTGCTCCTTTGCCGTCCCGAGCGTGCAGAGCGTGAGGATCTGCGTCTGCCCGCGCGTGAAGAGCGCTGAGCCGTGCGTGCGCGGCGAGATGCCGACCTCGGTCGTGATCGGCCGGATCTCCTCGGTGCCGCGCCCGTCGGGGCGGCGCTTGTCGACGGCGATCTTCTTCCGGACGAGGTCCTTGTAGATCGCGTCGGCGGCCTTCTTGATGTAGCTCTTCGTGACGGCCTCGTCGCCTTCGCCGACCGGGAACGGCAGCTGCAGCTCGTCCTGGATGCGGGCGAGGAGGATGTCGCGCTTGCGCGACTTGAGCTCCTTCGAGTCCTGCTCGGCGTCGGTCAGGGCGCGCAGCTCGCTCTCGAACTGCGCCCGCATCGCGCTCTCGACCGCGGCGAGCCGCTTCGACTCGAGCAGCATCCCGAGGCCGCTCCGGACTTGCATCTCGCGGACGATGTCGCTCTCGCCGGAGTCCAGCGTGATCGCCGGGGCATCGGCGGAGAGCAGCTCGTCGATGATCGAGGCCGCCTCGCGCAGCCCGACCTCGGCGATGCGCCGCGAGACGGCCTCGCCGTGCCGGGCGTCGAGGTCGGCGTTCAGCTCGACGTCGATCCACTTCTCCTTGCCGACCTCGCGCGCCAGCTCGTCGATCGCGTCGCAGATGCGGATGATCTCGGAGTGTGCGAGCGCGAACGCGTCGAGCAGTGTCTCCTCGGGCACCTGGTCGGCGCCTGCCTCGATCATCGTGAGTGCCTCGCGCGTGCCGACGACGATCAGGTCGAGCGCGGACTCGTCCATCTGCTGGTAGGTCGGGTTGACGACGAACTCGCCCTCGATGCGGCCGATGCGCACGGCGCCGACCGGCCCGAGGAACGGGAGCGGCGAGATCGCGAGCGCGGCGGACGCGCCGTTGATCGCGAGGATGTCGTGCGGCACGACCATGTCGGCCGACAGCACGGTGCAGATGACCTGCACCTCGTTCTTGAAGCCCTTCGGCCAGAGCGGCCGGATCGGGCGGTCGATCATGCGCGCGGTGAGCGTCGCGCGCTCGGTGGCGCGGCCCTCGCGCTTGAAGAAGCCGCCCGGGATCTTCCCGGCGGCGTACATCCGCTCCTCGACGTCGACCGTCAAGGGGAAGAAGTCGGCGTCGGGACGCGCGTCCTGGCGCCCGACGGCGGTCGCGAGGATCATCGTGTCCCCGCTGCGAACGACGACGGCGCCGTCCGCCTGCTTTGCGAGCTTGCCCGTCTCGAAGCGGAGCTCGTTCGCCCCCACGTCGACGGACACCGTGGCCTGTTGCCCGGTGCTGATGGTGCTCATACCGTGTTCTTTCCTTCCACTCTTCCGCTTCGGCGGAAGGTGGAGGTTTGAGCCAACGCCGCGGCGCCTGCCGCGCGACGCTCGATCAAACGCCCACCTTCCGTCTCCGTCTCGGCTCGCTCCGCGCC
>DASTKF010000134.1:0-5800 GCA_035716065.1 Gaiella sp. | reverse complement strand
GTCCTCGACGGACTTGACGATCTCGTCGTACGTCAGGAACCCCTTCTCCTGCCCTTGCTCGACGAGCTTGTGCAGCTCCTCGACCTCCGGAAGAGCGGTTTCGACCGAGAGCATGGACCCCTTCTTTCTCCCTGGCGGTTGACGGAAGACAGACCCTCGAACGCAACGAGCCGGATCAGGGTTCCGGCTCAGACCACGAGCCGGCGCATCGTATACACGGGATCCAGCCTTTGGATAGGGCAAATTCTCGATCATCGATCAAATGGACGGCCGGACGCGCAGTTCGCCGACGTGCTCCCCGAGGCTGTTCATCACCGGGCTCTCGGCGAGCGGGCCCGGTTCGGACCCGAGTAGGGCGAGCACGTGGGCGAGCGCCGGCTGGATAGCGCGGAACGCGCCGTCCATGACCTTGAGCGCCAGCCCGAGGCCGTCCGCCGAGGCGGCGCAGTAGAGGCCCTCGGCGCCGCCCTTCGCCACCCACCCGTCGAGCGCGCGGATCATGAGCGCGTCTGTCGCGACCGGTCCTCGCAGGAGATCCGGGTGCGCACGCATCGCACGCACGACGCGCTCGCCGCCGTCGAGCAAGGGCAGCCGCGTGAAGCAGTGAGCGGCGCGCTCGAGCGGCAGCGCGAAGGTCGGCACGCCGCACCCGTCGATCCCGACCACCAGTGACGATGGGTCCACCTCGGCCGCCTCCGCGACCTCGCGCAGCATTGCCTGCTGGCAGGGATGCTCGAGCAGGCGGTACCCAGGCGTGGCCCAGTCGCGCGCGCGGCACAACGCGAGGAAGCCGGCGTGCTTCCCGGAGCAGTTGTGCTCGATCGGGGTCGGCGTCCCGCCGCATTCGAGCTCGTCCTCGCCGGCCGGCGCGTCGGAGAGGAGTCGACGGACGACCGCGAGCTGCTCCGGCGCCGCGAGGTGTGACGCGCAGGCGAGCGCGATCTCCTCGTCGTCGAGGTCCGGCCGCGCACGCACCACGGGGAGCGCCTGGATCGGCTTTGCCGACGAGCGAAGGTATGTGACGAGCGAGGCGTCGCCGGCGGCGAGCTCGATGCGCCCGTCCCGGACGGCAACCGCGTGCACGACGTGCCGCGCCTCGACGACCTCGCCGCGGGTCACCTCGACGACGATCGGCTCCACGGCCTCGAGCCTAGCCCAGGCGCAGAGCGCCTAGGCTAAGAAACATGCCGGAGCTGCCCGAGGTCGAGGCCTGGGTGCGGGAGCTCGACCCGCTCGTCTCCCGCGCGCCGATCGAGATCGCGCGGCCGGGCCACGTCGCGACGCTGAAGACGTTCGACCCGCCGCCTGCCGCGCTTGCCGGCCGCATGTTCGCGGGGGCGCGACGGCGCGGGAAGAACCTGCTCTTCCCGACGGCGGACGGCGAGCTCGTCCTGCGCGTCCACCTGATGAGCGCGGGCCGGCTGCGGTACGTCCCGGTGGGGAAGAAAGCTCCCGCCAAGCCGATGTTCCAGGTGCGCTTCGCAGACGGCGGCGAGCTCGACCTCACCGAGGGCGGCAAGAAGAAGCGCGCGGGCGTCTGGCTCGTCACTCCCGACGGCCTCGACGCCGAGCTGGCGCATCTCGGGCCCGACGCGCTCGACGTCCACGACGCCGCGCTGGGAGAGATCCTGCGCCGCGAGCGCCGTCAGCTCCATCCGCTCCTCCGCGACCAGCGCGCGCTCGCGGGGATCGGCCGCGCACACGCGAACGAGATCCTCTGGACGGCCCGGCTCTCGCCCTTCCGGCTCTCGACCGACCTCGGCGACGACGAGGTGGCGACGCTGGCGACGGCGATCCACGACGATCTTGCCCGGGCACTGGAGCTCCGGCTCGAGGGCAACGGCGATGCGGACGTCTACCGCGTCCACGGTCGCTTCGGCGAGCCCTGTCCGCGGTGTGACGCGACCCTCCGCCGCGTCGACTTCGAGGAGCACACGATCACGTACTGCCCGGCGTGCCAGACCGGAGGGCGCGTGCTCAAGGATCGCCGGCTTTCGCGGCTCCTCCGCTGACCTGAACCGAGGGAGTAGCCTCCCGGGGTGGCGAGGCTTCAGGTCAACGGCGTCGACATGGCGTACTCGGTCGCCGGGAACGGCCCACCTCTCGTGCTGCTGCACGCCGGGATCGCCGATCGGACGATGTGGGAGGACGTGATGCCGATGCTCGCGGGGCGCTTCCGGGTGATCGCCTGCGATCTTCGCGGCTTCGGCGAGACGCCGCTCCCGGACGGGCCGTTCGTGTACGCCGCGGATGTCGCCGCGATGCTGGACGAGCTCGAGATCGAGCGGGCGCACGTCATAGGCGTCTCGATGGGCGGCCACGTCGCCCTCGACCTTGCGCTCGCGCGGCCCGACCTCGTCGACCGGCTCGTGCTGGTCGGCGCCGGGATCGACGGCTGGGATCACGAGGCAGCCCTGCGCGAGGCGTGGGCCGAGGAGGAAGCCGCCTTCGAGCGCGGCGATCTCGACGAGGTGGCCTGGATGAACGTCCGGACGTGGCTCGACGGGCCTGGCCGCGACGAGAACACCGTCCCGGCTGCGCTCCGCCGTCGCGTGTACGAGATGCAGCGTGGGGCGCTCGACCTCGAGAACCCCGCCGCGACGGGCGGCTGGCTCACGCCGAGCCGCCGCGAGCGGCTCGGCGAGGTGGCGGCCCCGACGCTCGTCCTGGTCGGGGCGCTCGACCAGCGCGACTTTCGCAGGATCGCGCGCTTCCTCGCCGCCGAGATCCCGGGCGCGAGGTTCGAGGAGCTGCCCGGCGTGGCGCACCTGCCGCCGCTCGAGCGCCCGGAGGCGTTCGCGCGCACGGTGCTCGGCTTCCTCGAGGGTGGAGCGTGAGCCGTGAGCGAGACGCGGGAGCTCCGAGACATGCAGGCATCCGCCCCGCCCGTCCAGCTCGCGCTCTCGCGGGCGGGCGTGACGGGCGTCCACAAGGCGATCCGCATCCGCCACGGCGAGCACGAGATCCTGATGGCGGCCGAGCTCGACTGCACCGTCGACCTCGCCCGTGACCAGAAGGGCGTCCACATGTCCCGCTTCCCAGAGCTCTTCGACGAGGCGATCGACGAGGTCGTCCTCGGAGAGGGGCTCCACGTGGAGGCGCTCGCCGAGCGGATCGCCACGCAGATCGTCGAGCGGCAGAACGCGCTTCGCGCCGAGGTGCGAATCGTGGCGGGCTGGCCGCAGCGCCGCCGCACGCCGGTGACCGGCCTGCAGACGCAGGAGATGGTCTCGCTGATCGGGATCGCCGCGTCGAACGGCACCGGCGCACGACGCGTGGTCGGCGTCGAGGCGACGGGGATCAACGCGTGCCCGTGCGCCCAGGACCTCGTTCGCGGCGCGGCGGCCGAGCGGCTCGCCGCCGCCGGGTTCGGCGAGGACGCCGAGAGGATCCTCGAGCTCGTGCCGCTGGCGACGCACAACCAGCGCGGCCGCGGGACCCTCCTCGTCGGTACCGCGCAGAGCCTCGACGCCGAGGACCTCGCGGGCATCGTCGAGCGCTCGATGAGCGCACCGGTCTACGAGCTTCTGAAGCGGCCGGACGAGCTGCACGTCGTCGAGCAGGCCCACCGGCATCCGCGCTTCGTCGAGGACTCCGTCCGCGTCGCTCTCGAAGAGCTGCTCTCGACGATGCCCGGCCTGGGCGACGGCGACTTCGTGCTCTCACGTCAGCGGAACCTCGAGACGATCCACGACCACGACGTGGTCGCGGAGCGCTGGGGCACGGTCGGCGAGATCCGCGCGGAGCTCGGCGGGGCCGCGCCGACCTCGGAGCAGACGACGCTCGAGGCCTGGCTCAGAGCCTGACGAAGCGCGCGCGGACGGCGGCCGCCTTCGTCATGGGCACCGTGCACGTCGTCGCCCGGCCGGTGCAACCACCGCTCCATCCGGCAAGACGCCATCCTTTCGCCGGCGTGGCGCGCAGGCGAAGAGGCGTGTACGACCGGGCCGTCCGCACACACCGGGAAGCGGCACAGGGCGCCCCGGCTCCCGTCACCTTCCCCTTGCCTTCGACCGCGACGACGAGCCCGAACCGATCGGCCGCGAAGAGGGCGAGCACCGAGCGCGCCGCGTCGAGCTTCACCTCGCAGCGATCCGATCCCGTGCACGCGCCCGACCAGCGCACGAAGCGCTGGCCGCTGCCCGCGAGCGGCTCGAGCGCGACGACGCTGCCCGTGTCCCAGTCCGTCCCGCACGAGGCCGCACAGTTCACGCCGGGCACGTCGCTCTCCACGGAGCCGCGACCCGCGATCGCCAGTGTCAGTCGGATCTGCTGAGAGACGAGGCGCAGCCAGAGCGAGTCCTGGAGGTCCGGCCAGCCGCCCGCGTGGCCGTAGTAGTCGTCCCGCCCCACGTCGAGGACCAGCGAGGCGAGCGTCGCGCCGGGCATGGCGAACGGATAGAGGATGTCGCCCTCGCTGTCGCACGGGTGCCCACGGGTGTCGGGACAGGCATGCGGAGCGCCGTCCGGAAGCGCCCCGAACGAGTGCAGGAGCTCGTGGGCGGCGATGTTCGCCGACGGGATGTCGGTGCACGCGCCGAGATAGACCATCGCGACGCCATCGCTACCCGGTGTGCCCGCGCCCTCGCCGCACAGGTCGGCATCGTCGACGGGCCCGTCGTAGTAGACGAGGAGCTTCTCGTACGGCGACCGCCCGGTCACCGCCGACGCCTGAGCCTCGATGCGGTCGCCGCGGACGGCCGACGACTGGAGCGTCGCCGCCGTGTCGGAGAGACGGAGCGTGAGGATGTCCGCCTGGAGGCCGCACGAGAACGCCACCCGGTCGAAGCGGGGCTCGCGCGCCGGATCCTGCGCGAGCCACCAGGCGTCGATGGTGTCGACGTCCGCGGAGAGCTGCGGCGCCAGCTGGGCGCTGCGATCGCCGCCGTCCGACGGGTACGCGTAGATCACGCGGATCGAGCGGCCGGTGAGCGCGGGCGGGCGGTCCTGCGTCGTCGTCGTGCCGCACCAGGTCGCTGCCTGCGACGCGCCGACCCCTACCGTCAGCCCCGCCGCGGCCGCGACGGCCAGGGCCACGACGCCGGCCAGTCGTCTCATCGGGCGCCCCGGAGGAGCCTGCCGGAGAACCGTGGCTCGCTGCCCGCGAGCAAACGGCGGATGTTGTGCCGATGCAGCGCGAGGACGCCGACAGCGGCGATCGCGGCGAACCCCACCACGGGCCACGAGGCATCGAAGGCCAGGCAGGCGAACGGCAGCGCGCACGCGGTGACCATCGACGCGAGCGACGCGTAGCGAAAAGCGGCGAACACCGCGATCCACACGACCACGCACGCGACCGCAGCGAGCGGCGCGAGCGCAAGTGCGACGCCGCCCGCGGTCGCCACCATCTTGCCCCCCTTCGAGAACCGCAGGAAGATCGGTCGCGCGTGTCCCACCATCGCGGCCGCGCCAGCAAGGACTGCGACCCAGTCGCCGCTCACCTTCAGGCCGACGAGCGCCGGAACGAGCCCCTTGGCGACGTCGAGGAGCGCCACCGGAACCCCGAGGGAGGGGCCGTACACGCGCCACACGTTCGACGCGCCGACGTTGCCGCTCCCGTGACGACGGACGTCGTCGCCGCGGACGAGCCGCGGAAGCACGTAGCCGAAGGGAATCGAGCCGAGGAGGTAGCCGCCGAGGACGATCAGGACGTCGGCGATCACCGCCGCCCTCTCGACGTCAGAACGGGATCGAGTAGGACGCGATCCATCCGTTCACCACCTGCCAGTCGAGGTTCTCGAAGAACGCATCGACATACGAGGCGCGATCGGTCTGGTAGTCGAGGAAGTACGCGTGCTCG
>DASTKF010000133.1:0-2672 GCA_035716065.1 Gaiella sp. | reverse complement strand
GTCTCGACCTCGGGATCGTCCTTCAGCGCCTCGTGGACGAGCCGCCGCTCCACCGCGCTCATCGGTTCGAGCTCGACAGGCCGTCCCGTGGCCGAGGCCTGCTCCGCGCTGCGGCGCGCGAGCGACTCGAGCGTGGTCGCGCGGCGCGCGCGGTACCCGGCAGCGTCGATCACGATCCTGCGGCGATCCTCCCCGACCGCGCGATGCGCGATGGTGTTCGCCAGGTACTGGAGCGCGTCGATCATCTGCCCGTGGCGCCCGATGAGGACGCCGAGGTCATGGCCCGAGACCGTCGCGGTGACGACGTCGTCGTCCTCGACGACGGAGATCGTCCCGCTCACGCCGAGCGCTGCGAGCGACCGCTCGAGCAAGCTCCGCGCGACTCCGCCCTCTCCGCCGCCGTCCTCGTCGAGCGACTCCGCAGGAGACGCGACAGGAGCGGCGGGCCGCTCCACGGTCGCTAGCACCCGCGCCGGGGTGTAGCCGACGCCCAGCAGGCCGCGCTCGCCCTCGCTCAGCACCTGGAAGCGGACCGCCTCCCGGTCGATCCCGGGCGCGAGCTGCTCGAGCTCACGAAGAGCCGCCCACTTGGCCTCGCCGACGGTCTCGCCCGTCGCCTCGACGGAGACGTCGTCGCTCATCGCCGTTTGCTGCCGCCGCTCCGCTTTCGCTTCACGCGCCTCGGCGGGCCGGCGTTGACCGGCGCCGTCCCGTCGGTCGTCGGCACACCCGGCTTCCGCTTCGAGGTCGTCGACTTGGCGGGCGTCGCGGGAGGCTCCTTCGGCGGGGTCCGCGAGCTCTTGGGCTGCGCGCCGAGATTCGGTCGAGGCATCATCTTGCGGGTCACCACGCCCTGCCCCGTCGTCCACAGGTTCGTGGTCAGCCAGTAGATCATCAGCCCGGTCGGGAAGTTGAGGATGAACGGGACGAAGACGATCGGCAGGACCATCATCATGATCCGCTGCGCCTTCTGCATCGTCGCCGCCATGAAGTACGACGACGTCAGCTGGCTCGCGACGTAGATCACGAGCAGCAGCGGCCCCCAGCCGTCCTTCGTCGGCTCGGTGATGTTCACGAGCCCGATGAAGTCGAGGCTCGATCCCGGATAGCTCGGGAAGACCTCCCGCTCGAAGCCCTTGAGGACGTAGAAGAGCGAGATGAAGATCGGGATCTGAAGAACGATCGGGAGGCACGACGCGGCCGGGTTGATCTTGTTCTCGCGGTAGAACTTCATGAGCTCTTCGTTCTGCCGCTGCTTGTCTCCCTTCCAGCGCTGCTGGATCTCCTTCATCTCCGGCGCGTGCGCCTGGAGGTTCTGCATCGAGTGGATCTGTCGCACCGTGACGGGCACGAGGACGAGGCGCACCATCACGACGAGCGCGACGATCGACCAGGCCCACGAGAAGCCCGCGGTCGTGTGGAGCCACTCGAGGAGATTGGTGAGGAAGTCCTCGATCGGCCGCAGGGGATTGACCACGCCGATCACGTCCGCACCCGCTTCTCCGGCACGCGCGGCCGGAACAGCGTGCGGTCAGAGACGCGATCGACACCGCCGTGGCTCCAGGGATTGCACCGAAGCAGGCGCCAGCCCGCGAGGATCCCGCCGCGGACGAGCCCGAGCTCACGGAACGCGTCGAGCGCGTACTGCGAGCAGCTCGGGTGGTACTTGCACGTCCCGGCCGGCGTGAGGAGCCCGAAGGTATGGCGCCACGCCTGCACGAGCCCGATGCCGATCCACCTCATGCGTGCACCTTGCCGATCACCTCGCGCACCTGCTCGACGAGCCATTCGTGGCCGCGGCTCTCGGCCGCCTCGGCGAGACCTGGCCGCGCGGCGAGGACGTAATCTCTCCCGGACGTCACGTCCGTGCCCAGCTCGACCCAGACCGCGCGGAGCTGGCGCTTGAGACGGTTGCGCGCGACGGCCGGCCCGACGGCCCGAGGGATCGCGAGGCCGAGCCGGGGCACGCCGTCCGGCTCCTCGTCGCGGGTGAACCAGTGCAGCGTCAGCGAGCGCGTCGAAACCGACCGTCCCTGACGGTAGACGGCGTCGAAGTCGCGAGAACGGGACAGGCGCTGCCGGCGCTCCACGGCGCAGAGCTCAGGCGGAGAGGCGCTTCCGCCCCTTGGCGCGGCGGCGCTTGAGAATCGCCTGCCCGCCGCGGGTGGACATGCGCGCACGAAACCCGTGCTTGCGCTTGCGGCGGCGGACGTTCGGCTGGTACGTGCGCTTCACGACGGAGAGGAGCCCTTCGCTTGAACGTTGCCCGCACCTCGGGGCGCGGCGGAGCGCGGAGTATAGACGAGCTTTGCGAGGCTCCGGTTATCCACAACGCGAGCGGATGGCGACCGGTTCGAAATGGCTGCTCACGGCGGACGAGCGTCGCCCGGACGGGCGTGGCAAGGACGCTTGTCCACAGGTGTGGAGATCTGTGTGGAGATGGAGAAAAGCCCCGCAACTCGTGGTCTTTTTCGGAGATGGGGTAACGCGTTCGAGCCTCTGGCGCGGCCTCACGACGGTGGTATGCTCGCCGCTCCTCCGTCCCCGGAAGGAGTACCGAGCAGCGCGTGGACAACCCCGTCGAGCCGACCGCACAGCAACTCTGGAACGACGTCTCCCGACGGCTCCGGGACACCCTCAACGAGTCGACCTACGTCATGTGGTTCGCCTCG
>DASTKF010000132.1:0-4680 GCA_035716065.1 Gaiella sp. | reverse complement strand
CGCCCGCGAACCTGAGGGGTACGATCGCGCGGTGCGCGAGCTCCAGATCGACGGTCGCCGGATCGCCGACGAGACGCCCTGCTTCGTCATCGCCGAGATCGGCCACAACCATCAGGGCTCGGTCGAGAAGGCGCAGGAGCTCTTCGTGCTCGCGAAGCAGGCGGGTGTGGACGCGGTCAAGCTCCAGAAGCGAGACAACCGGCGGCTGTTCACGCGTGGGCTCTACGACAGCGCCTACGACAACGAGAACAGCTTCGGCCCGACGTACGGCGCGCACCGCGAGGCGCTCGAGCTCGACCGAGGCGCCTTTGTCGAGCTGCAGGCGTGCGCCCGCGAGCTCGGTCTCGTCTTCTTCGCGACGGCGTTCGACGAGACGAGCGCCGATCTGCTTTCCGAGCTGGACGTTCCGGCGTACAAGATCGCCTCCGGCGACCTTCGCAACACACCGCTGCTGCGGCATGTCGCCGCGATCGGCAAGCCGCTTATCGTCTCCACCGGCGGCGCGACGATCGAGGACGTCGACCGGGCGGTGGAGGCCGTCACGGCGATCAACCCGCAGCTCTGCCTGCTGCAGTGCACGGCGTCGTACCCCGCCGCCGTCGAGGAGCTCGAGCTGGGCGTGATCGCGACCTACCGCGAGCGGTACCCAGAGCTCGTGGTCGGTCTCTCGGACCACCAGGACGGGATCGCGATGGCCCCGGTCGCGTACATGCTCGGCGCGCGGGTGATCGAGAAGCACTTCACCGCGAGCCATACCGCGAAGGGCACGGACCATGCGTTCTCCCTCATGCCCGAGGGGATGCGGAAGCTCGTCCGCGACCTCCGGCGCGTCCCGGCCGCGATCGGCGACGGCGTCAAGCGGCCGCTCCCGAGCGAGGCGAAGCCGCTCGAGAAGATGGGGAAGCAACTCGTCGCAGCCCGTCGTCTCCCGGCCGGGCACGTGCTCGCGGACGGCGACCTCGTAGCGAAGTCGCCCGCGGAAGGCGGGCTCCCGCCGTACCGGCTGGACGATCTGCTCGGCCGGACGCTCGCCCGGGAGCTCGCGCCCGACGAGGCGATCCTGGACGCCGACGTGGCCGGGTCCATCCCCGCCGGGTCCGTGGCCGCGCGGTGAACGACCCGCTCTTCGATCTCACCGGCCGCGTCGCGGTCGTCACGGGTGGGATGGGGCAGCTGGGGGCCGAGCTGGCTGTAGCCCTCGCGACGCGCGGTGTGCGGGTTGCGATCCTCGACCTCGAGACCGCGCCCCGGTCCGGCGCGCCCGGCCTCGTGACAGCACTCGAGGATGGCACGGTTCGGGCCCACGCATGCGACGTGACCGACCGGGCGCAGGTCGAGGCCGCGCTCGCGCTCGTCGAGGTCGACTGGGGCGTCCCCGACCTCCTCGTCAACGCGGCGGCGATCGACGCGCCACCAGACGCACCCGCCGACGAGGTCGGGCCGTTCGAGGACGTGCCGGTCGAGTCGCTCGCGCGCGTCGTCCACGTGAACGTCCTCGGGGTCGTCGTCCCGTGCCAGGTGATCGGAGGTGCGATGGCGCGCGCAGGCCGTGGCTCGATCGTCAACGTCGGCTCGGTGTACGGGCTTCTCTCACCCGACCAGGGCCTCTACGACTTCCGCCGGGACGCCGGTGAGCAGTTCTTCAAGCCCGCTGCGTACTCCGTCTCGAAGTCCGCGCTCGTCAACCTCACGCGCTACCTCGCGACGTACTGGGGGCGGAGCGGCGTCCGGGTCAACACGCTGACGCCGCACGGGATCGAGAACAGCCAGCCGGAGCCCTTCGTCGAGGCGTTCGCCGCTCGCTCGCCACTCGGGCGGCTGATGGACGTCTCCGAGGCGGTCGGCGCGGTGGTGTTCCTCGCGTCGGACGCGTCGTCGTACGTCACCGGGGCGAACCTCGTCGTCGACGGCGGCTGGTCGGCCTGGTGATACCGGCGGAGGTGCCGAACCTCGTCGCCGGCGAGGAGCGGCCGCCCGCAGGCGGGACTTGGCTCGAGAAGACGCGCCCCGCGGACGGCCGCGAGCTGTGCCACATTGCGCGCTCAGGCCCAGCGGACGCGGACGGTGCCGTGGTCGCCGCACGCGAGGCTCAGGTCGAGTGGGGCGCGCGCACGGCCGTCGAGCGCGGCAACGTCGTGCGGGAGATCGCCGAGCTGCTGCGGGAGCGGCGCGAGGAGGCGAGCGAGATCGTCGCGGCCGAGACGGGCAAGCCGCTCGCGCTCGCGTTCGGGGAGACAGACGCCGCGGTCGAGATGGGGTTCTTCGTGGCGGGCGAGGGGCGGCGCTCCTACGGGCGCACGACGACCGCGTCGATGGCACCCCGCACCGTGCTGACGCTGCGGCGGCCGGTTGGGGTCGCGGCCCTCCTGATCTCGTTCAACACCCCACTTCCGAACGTCGCTTGGAAGGCGTTCCCCTCGATGTTCTGCGGGAACGGCTCGGTGCTCAAGCCGTCGGAGCACTCGCCGGTTTCCGCCTGGTGGTTCGGTCGTCTCTGCCTCGAGGCGGGCTTGCCGCCCGGCGTGCTGAACGTCGTCCAGGGTCTCGGGCCGGAGGTGGGGATGCCGCTCGTCGACGACCCGCGCGTCGATCTCGTCTCGTTCACCGGCTCGGCCGCCACCGGCCGTCTGATCGCCGAGGCGGCCGGCGGGCGTCTGGCCAAGACGGTCATGGAGATGGGTGGCAAGAACGCGCTCGTCGTCTGCGACGACGCCGACCTCGACAGCGCGGTCGAGTGGACACTCGCATCGGCCTTCTCGAACGCAGGGCAGCGCTGCGCCGCGGCGAGCAGGATCATCGTGTTCGACGCTGTCTACGACGACTTCCGCGAGCGCCTCACGCGCGCGACATGGGCACTCGGGGACGTCGGCCCGGTCATCTCCGAGGCTGCCATGGACAGGATCCTCGCGGCGGTCGAGGCTGCGTGCGCCGGTGGCGCGGTCCTGCTCGCGGGCGGCACACGGGTCGGCGAGCAAGGCTTCCACGTGTCCCCGACGCTCGTGGAGGGTGTAGCGTCGGACGCGCCGCTCTCCTGCGAGGAGCTGTTCGGACCCGTCGCCGCGCTCTACCGCGTCGCGGGGTTCGACGAGGCGATCTCGCTTGCCAACGACTCGCCCTACGGCCTCACCGCGGCGATCCACACGGCGAGCGTCCACCGCGCGATGCAGTTCGCGGAACGCGTCGCCGCCGGCGTCGTCGTCGTCAACGCTGGGACGCACGGCAGCGAGCCGCACATGGGCTTCGGTGGGGTCAAGCAGTCCGGGACGGGGTGGAAGGAGGCAGGCCTCGAGTCGCTCGACGTCTACTCCGAGACGCGGTACGTGAACCTCGTCGTCGACCCCGGGCTCACATGACGCAGCCGGTCGCCGTGCTCGGCGTGGGCGGCATCGGCGGGATGCTCGCCGCGCGGACGGGGGCGATCTGCGTCGGCACGGAGCGGACCGTCGCGGCGATCCGGGGATCCGGGCTCACGCTCGTCCACGGAGCGACGACGACGGTGGCACGTCCCATGGTCGTCGAGCGGCTCGAGACGCCCATCGGGCTGCTCGTGGTGGCGGTCAAGGCCTACGACCTCGAGGACGCTCTCGACCGGATCGCACCCGAGGCGGTCGCTGGAGCCGTCGTGCTCCCGCTGCTCAACGGCCTCGAGCACGTCGAGGCGATCCGCGAGCGGTTCCGGGCAAGTGACACTGTGTCACTTGACCCGCCCGCCGTTGCGGCCGGGAGCATCGGGCGGGTCGAGGCGTATTCGCCGGAGCCCGGGCGCGTCGTTCAGCGGACGTCGGGCACGCCCATGGTGACGGTGGCGTCGCGCGAGGTCGATCCATCAGCGCTCGGCGTCGCGCTCGAGCCGCTTCGCGTTCCGACGATCGACGTCGTACTCGGCGAGGACGAGCGCTCCGTCCTCTGGGAGAAGGCGGCCCGGCTCGCGGTGCTTGCGGCGGCGACGGTGGCGAGCGGCTTCGCGGTCGGGACGCTTCGCACCGACCCGACGTGGCGCCCTCGCCTCGGGAAGGCGCTCGGCGAGGCGTGCGCGGTGGCCGCCGCCGACGGCGTCCCGCTCGATGTGACCGCCCAATGGGCGATCATCGAGGCCATGCCCGAGGAGCTCACCACGTCGGCGGCGCGCGACGCCGCGTCCGGCGGGCCGACCGAGCTGGACGCGATTGCGGGATCCGTCCTCCGCGCCGGCGCGAGGCTCCGCGTGCCGACCCCGGCCCTGGAACGCCTTCTCGAGGAGGCGGCATGCCGAGTGCGATAGCGCTGATCGGCGCGCGCGCGGGCTCGGAGCGCGTGCCCGGCAAGAACGTCCGCCGTCTAGCCGGTCACCCGCTGCTCGCCTACGCGATCGAGACGGCCCGGCAGTCGGAGGTCTTCGACCGGATCGTCGTCTCGACCGACAGCGAGCGGATCGCGCAGGTCGCCCGCTGGTACGGCGCCGACGTCCCGTTTCTCCGCCCGGAGGAGTACTCGACGTCGACGTCACCCGACATCGAGTGGATCGCGTGGACGCTGCCACAGCTCGAGGAGCGCTACGACCTGTTCGCGATCGTGCGTGCGACGAACCCGTTCCGCGGCCCGGACGCAATCCGACGTGGCCTCGAGCAGCTGCTCGCGACACCCGACGCCGACTCGATCCGCGCCGTCGAGCGCGTGAAGCAGCATCCGGGGAAGATGTGG